>NZ_MRYC01000010.1:0-147336 GCF_001921765.1 Psychrobacter sp. C 20.9
GGGACAGGACTCTTTTTTGCCGCTTCATCGTTAAAAATAAGCGCTTAGAGTGACTAAACTTATTATTTTTAACATCGAATCGCCTAAAAAATAGTCGCTGTCAGTGCCATGGTCGAATGTTCAACACGCCCTAATCAAATTGATAAACTAAATAATAAAAATAGGAGTAAGCATGTCTAGCTCTACGATTACACAAGCCATGATTTTGGCTGCTGGCAAGGGCACACGTCTGCGACCATTGACATTAGATACGCCCAAGCCTTTGGTTCAAGTAGGTGGACAGCCACTTATTGTCTGGCATATTAAAGCACTACAAGCCGCAGGTATTACCGATATCACGATCAATGCGTCATGGCTGGCGGATAAGCTGATGGATACCTTGGGCGATGGCTCGCAATATGGAGTCAAACTACATTGGTCAGTAGAAGGTGATGAGCCGTTAGAGACGGCAGGTGGCATTTTTCAGGCATTACAGTCAGGCAAGCTGCGAGACGAGCCATTTATTCTCGTCAACTCTGATGTTTGGACGACCTATGATTTTGCTCAGTTGCGAGACTATACACTAGGCGCGGATCAGCGCGCGCACCTGTTGTTGATTGACAATCCAGAGCACAATGATGGTGGTGATTTCGCTATTAATAATGGTCTTGCCAGCGAGCAGCCAGTTGGCGATGCGGACAAGTTTACTTTCGCTGGTATTAGCGTGATGTCTCCGACGTTGGTAGAGGGATTGGTATCAGGACAGCCTGCCGCATTGGCACCACTACTTAAGCAAGCGATGATCAAATTCCAGATTACTGCTGAAGTGATTACTGATAACTGGATCGACGTTGGTACAGCTGAGCGCTTGGCACAAGTGAATGAATTTATTGAAAAAAACGATATCGATAATCATCAAGGTCGAGTAAATTCATAAGATAAGCAAAAATACACTGGTAAACACAAAAAAGCAGCGTTGATCGTTCAACGCTGCTTTTTTACACAGATGATTTCTATATCTTGTTCAATCTTTACCAATAGAAATGAAGAGTGAATACAAGGGCTGATAAATTGAGCGCGTAGCACATAGGTAACGACATTGTCTGATAACCGTATTGTCTGATAACCGTATTGTCTGATAACCGTGTTAAATGCCCATTGCCAGCTTAATCAATTGGGCAATCGTAAAGATCGTCAAAAATCCTGCGGCATATAAGCCCAAAAACCAAGCCCATTGTCTTTGCTTTTTACTCAAATGTTTTTTACTGAGATTTTTCATAAAGACCTCTTATCTGACAAATTGAGCACAGGTGCCACAAAAATGTGTAGCACCTGCTTATCTCACTACTAGCTGCTTGTCATTTACAATAACTAGTACATATGTTCGTGATCAGTTTTGCCCTTGAACACATAGTACGCATAAGCAGTATAACTTAAGATGATAGGTAACATGATTACTGCACCCACCAGCATAAATGATAGCGATGTATCGGCAGCCGCCGCTTCATGTAGCGTCATCTGATAGGGCACGATATAAGGGAACATCGCCACACACACCCCAATATAACCCATCAAAAATAGCGCGACAGTCAATAAGAAAGGACGATATTCACGCTCTGTGGTCAAATCTTTACGCATAATAAAGAATAATATGAGTGCAATAATCGGCATCGGCGCTAAGTAAGGTAAGCGTGCTAGTGTGAACCAATTCTCAAGTGCTTCAATGTCTGAGAAGTACATAAAGATCGTCACGATAATCATTGCGACAACCAGTGCTGACAATAACCACCCTGAGATTTTTCTTGCCCAAACCTGCAAGTCATGCTCCGTCTTTAAGATCAGCCACGTCGAGCCTAATAGCGCATAACCAATGATGACCGCAATACCGCTGACAATCGAAAAGGTCGTGAACCAGTCAAAGGGGCCACCCGTGAACAGACGGTTACTGGCGTCAAGACCATGTACCAACGAGCCAAGCATCACCCCTTGAAAGAATGCAGCAGTGATTGAGCCAACAAAAAACAAAGAGTCCCATATGTAGCGATGCGTGCTAGATTTGAAACGAAACTCAAACGCCACGCCACGCAAGATCAGACCAACCAGCATCAAAAACACAGGCAAGTAAAGCCCTGTCATGATGATGCCGTAAGCGACTGGGAAAGCTGCGAATAGACCGCCGCCACCCAATACCAGCCACGTCTCGTTACCATCCCAGAATGGGGCGATAGAGTTCATCATGCGACTACGGTTTTTGTCCGAGCCTGCAAACGGAAATAAAATACCACAGCCTAAATCAAAGCCATCAAGCAGGACATAAATAAAGACTGCAAGCGCAATCAATCCACCCCAAATTAAGGGTAAGTCTAATACATCACCGAAATTAAACATTAGCGTAACCCTCCATCATCGATGTCATCTGCTGGTGTGTCGATATCTTGCTTGGCAGTGTGACCAGCAGGATCATTATCTCCGCTCAGCGTACGACCTTGACCTTCGGTTACTGAATGCTCGTAGAAATTGTCTTCGGCAGGATCGGTATAAGGTTTTGGCCCTTGACCAATCAAGCGCAAGATATAAAAGCTACCTGCACCAAAAACAAAGGTATAGACGATAATAAAGCCGATCAATGTAGTGGCAACCTGTTGGGCTGCTAAGGGTGACATACTTTCAGCTGTACGGATTACACCATAGACTGTCCATGGCTGACGCCCTGTTTCGGTGACAAACCAACCGGCAAGTAGCGCGATAAAGCCAAGCGGCGTCATCATCATCCATGCACGGTGGAACAGCTTGCTGTCAGGATTGAACTGCTGTTTTTTGAAGTATTTATAGACACTAAATAGACCCACAAGCACCATTAACATACCAATGCCAACCATAATACGGAAGGCCCAAAACACAATAATAACGTGTGGTTGGTCTTCTGGTGCCCAGTTTTTGAGACCCTTCACTTCACCATCTAACGAATGAGTGAGGATCAAACCTGTGACATAAGGGATTTTTACTTCGTATTTATTGGTTTGATTTTCTTGATCAGGAATCGCAAAGAGACGTAATGCTGCCCCGCGCTCATCTTCCCAGATACCTTCCATGGCTGCGACTTTGGCAGGCTGATGCTCAAGCGTATTTAGCCCGTGCTCATCACCGATTAATACCTGCGCAGGTGCCACAAAAATCGCCATGATCATCGCCATGCCCAACATCACGCGGCCATGTTTTCGGTGTTCGATGTGCTTTTTGGATTGTAGATAATAAGCACCAATACCACCAACCACAAAAGCAGTCGTCAAGAAAGCAGCGGTCATCATGTGTGCGTAGCGATAGGGAAATGAGGGATTAAAAATAATCTCAAGCCAGTTGGTTGGATAAAGCAGACCATCAGCACCGACCATGAAGCCTTGCGGCGTCTGCATAAAGCTGTTGGCGGCCAAGATCCAAAACCCTGAGATCAACGTACCGATAGCGACGGTTGCAGTGGCGACAAAGTGCATGCGCTTACTAACGCGGCCCCAACCGAAGAGCATGATACCCAAAAAGGAGGCTTCTAAGAAAAATGCAGTCAGTACTTCATAAGCGAGTAGTGGGCCTAAGACGTTACCCGCCTTATCTGAAAAGACTGCCCAGTTGGTCCCAAACTGGTAAGACATTACCACCCCTGAAACCACACCCATACCAAACACCACGGCAAATATTTTTACCCAGTGTTTATAGACTTCCGCAAAAACAGGATTGCCTGTTCTTAACCAGCGAAACTCAAGTACGGTCAGCCAGCTGGCAAGTCCAATAGAAAAAGCGGGAAAGACGATATGAAAAGAGACAACGAAAGCGAACTGGATGCGCGCGAGTGTCAGCGCATCGAGCTGGTCAATCATAAACGTAGCGAACATAAACGGTTACTCTCATCTGTTAGCTGAATAGCGCTGGCTTCCGTACAACGCTTAAGTAACTGTCCGTAACTGTACATAAATCAAGGTGACAAAGATTACGGGCAATGGCTCAGTGACGCAAAACTCTACTTTAGCAACATTAGGCATAAATTGTGGTTAAGCTTGCGATTCACTGTTTAGCTGAATTGAATAATTTATGTCCCTATAAATTCATATATTACAGTCATGTGCTGTATATATTATGCGCTTCCCTAGATAGTGACGCAACCTGTGCGGTTAGACAGCTGCATACCTAGGAGTCAGAAAAACAATCATAAAACACCCTTGAAAATAAAATTAACTTTATGAATAACAATGACTTGGGAATAGCGAGTATTTTTTTATAAAACATCTGTTCTGTTTATTACTTGCTTTCCCATGCATTAAAATGTTCCCCAATAACAAAAACATACATCATTCTTGTAACTGTTTATGCAAAATCCGTCGCAGTGTCAAAATAGTTTGTGGATTGGTTTGAATACTATGACCGCCATTGATAACTGTTTCAGAGGCGGCGCCATCTAGGTGAGCACTGGTATAGGGAACAATGCCATCTGATAAACGTTGGGTTAGGGCCTGACTGATATTTTTATCAACAGTGACGGCAGCGACCAGTGGCTCAGGAGGCAGCTCTGATGTGTCATCTGACACGCTGACACTTGCGCGCTCGTCTTTAGCGTCTTCTTCTAGCGCTTGCGATAAATCAATTTTGGCACCGTCAGGCTGTGCTTGAGCCAACCCTTTGGTAATATCAGCATCATTGTTGGCAATAATTGAATGATAAGTCACACGGCTATTAATCGTCAGATCTTTGGTTAATTCGATAAAAGAAGATTTGTCACTGAGCTGACTGGCACCGTTTTGCAAATACAAAGCGCCCAACGGGTTTTGTGCCAGATCGCCTTGCGTGGCAATCGTTGCCAAGTTGTCAGTCACTGTTTTTACCAAACCGACTGGCAGATAGACAATGCGGCGCAGCGCCCGCGTAAACCAGCGATCGGCATAATCTGTGCCACGAAATGGCGCAGACAAAAATACGGCAGTGTCTACTTGGGGCAATGAGTGAAGCTCAAACCGTTTTTTTAATTCCTTTTCGCCAAAAGATTCTTTGAGGGCGTCGCGTATTTGCCGCTTTTCACTGTTTGAGAGAATGTCTTGGTCATCCAGTCGGTCTAAGTCTTCAACCAGATTTTCATCGGATAGCATCATACGCGCGATGAGCGCGCCCATACTGTGGCTGACAATCACGCTGTTTTTACTGGCGCGATTTTGTCCTGTTGGGTCCGTCTGCTCGTAGGTAGTATTGATTAATTGCTGAATCTGATAGCGGTTTTCTAAAATAGGCAAATTGGTTGGATAAAATATTTGCCAAACCTGGTAATTGTCGCGCAGTTTGTCATCATTGAGAATATCGTTGGTGAGATTGACCCATGTGGCTGGGCTAGAGGCCAAACCATGTAGCATAATGATGACACGCTTGTCAGGGTCATAAGGTTCGAGCATAAACAGTTTGGGTAGACGAGCATCTGGCTGGCGTGTGATGAGGTTCAAATAACCCACACTATCCAACTGGTTTTCTGCCAGCCACATTCCATAACCTGCTGAGAAATTGGCTGCTAACGGATAGTTATCGTTAAGAATATTGACGGTTTCAGTTTGATATGGATTGTATAAATGGATATCGAGCTGGCGACTGCTCAGCACATCCAGCACGCTATCACCACTTGGTTTGATCAAACCAGTCAGCAGTAGATGACCCGTAGGATAAATGCGTGAGCTTGGCTCGCTATCCTTTGTATTGTCACTTTCATTGGATAATCGACCCGATAATGAGGACGCCAATAATTGGCGAATCGTGGTGGTGTAACGATCATCGAGAGAAGCGACTAAGCTGATACCTAAACCGGGACGTTTGCTAACAGAGTTCAGCCCAGAGAGACGTAGCTCGTAAGTAGAAACTAAGTCAGCAAGCGCAGAGTCTTGTTTATGCGCATTTTGCAAATAGTTGTTTTCATTGGGCAAATAGATGCCGAGGTCATAATCATCTACTTGTACTTTCATGACCTTGACTTGGTCGATCGCTTTACCTTTTAGCGGGGCTCGGTTGGCAATCGCTGCTTGATCGCTACTATCGCGCTTGGTAGAAGGGACGGTTAAGTATTCTACTTTTGTGCCATTCATCAATTTATCTGAGTTTTCGGTCGATCGATAAAGCTGCGTGATGACATCATTGCTGGCAGCGTTGTAGATATCTTGGGTCTGAATATCGTTGTCAGTTGGGATGCGGGTTTGCGTGTGAGCACTACTATAGCTTTCATCAGCACCCTCAAAATCATGAGTCAGACTGTCATAAAACAAATAGGTATAGCTATATTTAACCGCATCAAACAGTCTGTCCTGATAAGTGTTTAAGCAAAGATTGGTCTCTTCTTGCTGCGTTTTGGCATCGTCGTCGCTCAAAGGCGCATTGGCATAGTATGGGTCAAGTGGTGGACGGGCAAGTGCATTGCGGCAGTTTTGTGAGTCAGCAAGCTGGCGCGCTTTTGCGTAGTGCAGTTCTGCAAAAATTGCCAGTGCAGGTCGATAGTGTTTATTTAAAATACTGTCCGTGAGCTGAGTCAAGCACAAGTCGAATTGCTGCCTACAAGCTTGCTCATCAAGACCTGCTGATAGCAAGGCAGATGCCGTATCGCTACTTAATTGATTATCAGTGACGATATTACCGCGCTGTGCTGAGATGGTCTTGGCCGATGCTTGTTTTTCCACCGAGACGACACTACAGGCTGGTAACAGCATTGCCGCTGTCAATAATGCGACTGAGGCGATAGGCCGCATTTTTTTATTGGCTTGCGTTACCGTGTTTTTGCTAGGGCTAGCAGAAGTCATAAGTCAGTCCGGTAAAAAAAGTAGTTATGAGAAAATCAGCA
The DNA here is from genome assembly GCF_001921765.1 of Psychrobacter sp. C 20.9. Classification (NCBI taxonomy): domain Bacteria; kingdom Pseudomonadati; phylum Pseudomonadota; class Gammaproteobacteria; order Moraxellales; family Moraxellaceae; genus Psychrobacter; species Psychrobacter sp. C 20.9. The sequence continues at coordinate 6,833 of NZ_MRYC01000010.1, forward strand.
ATGGAAGTACTTTTGGTTATAGTAGAGTTTAGCGTAACTTTTGATATTAGACTATTTTATTTGAAAGGTTATAACCAAGCGCTATATATCGAATGACTTTTTCAATTGATGGTTATTGTTTTGAGATACACTTAAATTTTTGGTTAAAAAGGGCATTTATTTAGACAAAGAAAAAAGAGGTAAAGTAGAAAAAGATGAGGCTCTGTGCAGGCAGGTTTCTATTAGGCACAAAAAAGCCAGACACAAAAAAGCGCCTTTGCTTTATATTCATAAAAACAAAGGCGCTAGGTATTCTAAGGCTACAAAATTATTTGTTTATCTTTAGTATAGACAAACAGTGCCAATTTAGGCACCTGGTTTGACATTGATATCTGGTGCAGGGATGTCCCAAATGTAGAATTTGCCATCTTCCACCAGTTTGATTTGTTGAGGAATCACGGTGTTGTTAGGGTATTTTTCTTCAAGACGACGTAGGCGCTCTAGGGCGCTGGCACGGCGATCACTGAGTAGATCTGACTGTGCCAAGCTTTGCTCTGCTTCGGTGTAGCCAAGAGAGACCGCTCGATCTAGATATTTTTGGCCTTCTTTAAACCCGCCACCTTCTGATAACATCATGCCATATAAGAAGTTGGCTTCACCGCTATCTGGTTGAATTTTGATGGCACGGTCAACATACTGCCCGCCGCGTACCGTGTAGTCTGAGCCCAAGTCTAGATTACGACCCATACCATTTAGCTTGGCTGCGCGAATCAATACATCGTAAGACGCATTTGGTGATTTGGCATAAGGCTCGATCCAATCAGCCAATACTTTGATTTTTTCGCGAGTATAATGGCGCTGAGTGCGGTTAGGGAAGTTTGGTGGATAGTGACGAGCATTCGGTGAGACGTCTGCGATGAAATCATCAAGCAAGCTTACGTCAAGTTTGTCAGTACCTAGGCCTTTTTGTTGTGGGATCAAGACGGTTTTGATAAAGCTCACATCTGAAAGCTGTACTTGTGGCGTTGGAATATTTGAGAGCTGACCACTGCGCAGATCAATACCAGTCGCAGTCATCGGGCCTGGCTCATAGACGCGAGTGGTACCGCTGATCACAGGGGCGTTAGCTGGATTCATCATTTGCGATGCTGGTGGCTGAGCGGCGCTGACAGGTACACGGTTTGGTTGAGTACTGTTTGATTGCATCATCTGCGCTGCCTGTGCCGTGCTCAAAGGCGTACGGTTAGGCTGAGTGTTGCTTAACGGCATCATTGGCTGAGTATTAACTGACTGAGCGCTATTAGCAGGCGTAGCATCTGTTGTGCTTTGAGCTGTGCTAGTCGTTGCACCTGGCCTTGCTAGACGAATCACGCGTTTACTGGAATCTATAGCGCTCGGTACAGCAGGTGCTGATGTAGCAGCAGTGTCAGCTTCTGCAGCATTCACAGGCGCAGAAAGCATCATTGCACAGGCGGCCGCGAGCGCAGTCAAGGTTGCAAGCTTTGGCGACTTGGAAGACGCGCTATTAGAGAGAGTTGCTTTCATAAAAATCATTACCTTATTTAGTCGTTATTCATTGATCGGCTGATAATCAGGATATATGTTTGCTGCAAAATCGTACAAATTTTTAATACCCTAGCAAATTAAGCTTTGCGCTATCTGTGGTAGGATTGTTAATCGCTAGCGTTGAGCAAATCTAGCAGCGTTAGTTAGACCAGCTATGCCATCGACGAATTTATTATGTTTACCTCTACAAATGATAAGCGGTCGCCTTCATACGGTTGGCCATCCAGCGCATCGTCTGACGTACAGGTGGTGACAACGCAGCGCCGCCACTTGCTAGTGCCAGCTCCCGATGATGCAGTTCCTCGATATCCATTTGAGCCAATATCTCTTTTGAGCGCTGATCATGTTCGGGTAGTTGACTGATATGATCTTGCAGATGCTCGCTAACTTGTGCTTCTGTCTCCGCGACAAACCCCAGACTAAACTCATTTGAGATGGCACCTGCAACTGCCCCTAGGCCAAAAGACATCCCATACCAAAGTGGCGTAAAAATACTGGCATGACTACCCAGCTCATTTAAGCGCGTCTCGCACCAGACCAGATGATCGACTTCTTCTTCAGCAGAGTTCTGCATGGCTTGCTTGACGCCACTGTCTTTCGCAGCAAATGCTTGTCCATGGTAGAGACCTTGCGCACACACTTCACCGGTATGATTGATACGCATCAGTCCTGCGACATGGCGCGCCTCGGTGATGGTCAGTTCAGGAATCTCGTCACTACTCACTGGCAATGGGCGAGTACTGGGGTTTGAGTTTGGCACGACAGCTCGTAATGCTTTGTCGACCCCAAGCAATAGCTGATCGATTTTGGATAAAGGACGCAGGGCCATGGTTCACTCCTGATGGCATTAAATTCTATCAATAAAATAAGACTAGTGACTGCTCTAGGGCAATATTCCTATGCACAGCTCTTATGTACATTACTATAGCAAACAATCCAAATTATCGGCATCAATATTATTACCTTGATAACGCATCGATTGCTATCGTTATTTAAGCTCGATATGGCTTATTTATATAACCACTTCATCATTGGTTTGGATAACCGCCTGTTTGATATGCCTATTTAGCTTAAGGTATAAGAAGATACCAAAAGCAATATTGAGCAAACCTGTTACCAAAAATAGCTGCGGCAGACTTAGCCCTAATGCATTTAAGATGACAATCGCAAAAATCGCTGACGTGACCATAAATATCGCATTGAATATGTTGTTGGCACCCACGATACGCGCGCGATGGCTCTTCGGCGCATAGGCCTGCATTGAGGCGTATAAAGGCACAATATATAAACCGCCACTGAACCCCAATAAGAACAAATCAGCAAAGACGCGCCAGCTCCCACTGACACCAAATAAATCACTGATGCCAAGCAATGTGTCATTATTCACATTTATGTTTAGGCTTGAAAGTGAAAAGTACAAATCAGTAGCAAAGATACTCAATCCAGCAATACCAAAAGGCAATAGTCGTAGGCTGACCTGGTTTTTGGTCAATGATTTGCATAGGAGCGAACCTATCGACACGCCTACTGAAAACAGGGTCAATAGAAAAATCACGACCGACTCATCACCATGCAAAATGACTTTGCTGAACTCTGGCACTTGAGTCAAAAACGTCGCCCCATAGAACCAAAACCAGCTGTTGCCAAGAATGACAAAAAACAAAAATGGTAGAGAGTAGAGATAGCGCACCGTAGACAAGCTGGTGGTGATAATATTCCAATTAACCTTAAGATCAGGCTGCATGGCTGGCATGTTAGGGATATAACGTGCTGCTAGATAACCCAGCACAGCAACGACCAATACGGTGGCGCTAATCCAATACAACGAGTGTGATAGCTGAGTTAAGATACCAGCGACAATCATACCAACGAGAATAGCCAGAGAAGTGCCCATTTGAAACAGACCGTTGGCACCGACCAGCTCATCTTCTTTCATCGCCTGTGGTAGATAAGCGTACTTAATCGGTCCAAAAAAGGTCGAATGCGTGCCCATCAAAAACAACGCGACAAATAAAAGGGTGTACCATTCAAAAACAAAACCAACCGCAGCGATTGCCATGATGACCAGCTCAAGCACTTTGATAAACTGCGTGAGCTTAGATTTTTCATACTTATCAGCGATTTGTCCTGCCAATGCCGAAAACAAAAAGTAGGGCAATATGAATAACATCGCGGCCAAATTGTTTAAAATACTGACTTCGACGCCCAATTGACTGGCAGCGGTATAAGTCAGAACCAGTATGAGTGCTTGTTTAAAGATATTGTCATTAAACGCACCCAAAAACTGGGTGAAAAACATGGCGCTAAAACGGCGGCGCTTAAATAGCTGAAACTGATTGGACATGAACGTTCCTACAGATGAGACGCGGCTGATAAAGTAAGAAGAGGCGCTGAACGCAGCTTATAATGCGATAGCAATCATCAATATCATCAAAAACTTATCGAAATACAGCATAGGTTTTATCAATATTAAGCCGTATAATAGCAAGGCTTAGGTAAAAATACATGAAACCTGCGCTATGATTTCATAATTAACTAAGTTATGATTTGTAAATTTTATATGGTTGCATTAAAAGGTGCGAGCGACGGTAAAGGTGAAGGCTTGCTATCAATCAAGACAGTTTGTATGGTGTCACCCATCGAGTGCTGAGATTTAATATGCGCTAGAGACTTCCATCATGACAAGCAACGTAGTAAACCATTAATTTCAGCCCACTGCTATAAGTTTATTCACCGGTCAGACTTGGCGATAATCAATCGTTAATAATAGTATGCCGCGTGAAGGGATAGGACGTAAATATGACACAGCTGTCTTCAACTCGAGCACGCCACCTATCAATGAAGCAGCGTAGCCGAGCAAATATTCAACACAGTACCAATATTCAACCTTCTCCTACTGACGCATCGCGTATTCGTTTTAAGCGCTCCGCGCTCTGTACAGCGCTCGCCACCAGTCTGGTTAGTATGACAACGGGCGCATTGGCGGATACTGCCACGACCAATATCGCTGATCAATCGACTGGCAATCCAGTCGCTAATAGCCAAGCGACTACTAATACATCAGGCACACTATCAGACGATGATACCCAGCTCGATGCTGCCCTAGATGCACTACGTCTAAAAAAGGCAGTAGAGCAAGGTGTTATTGATCAGTCGGTCTTGGATGACTATAGCGAACAAACACTAGGTATCAAAAAATCAGGTGTTAACTCGCCATTGTCTCAGAATGACAGTGCCCGAAATAATAATCAGAATAGTGGCCTGCAAGATTCAAATCGTTTCGACGAGGATATGTACGTAGAAGGCATGCAGGCAGATCTATCTAACGATGATTTGTTGCAGCAAGCAACAGCGATACAGCAGCAAGGCTATCAGATGATGACGCCTGAGCAGATTGATCGTGAGCTGGCGGCGCTCGATTTGCAAAACGCTCAAGATATCGACAGCATTAACAATGACAGTGCTTTTGACGCGCCAATTGCCACATTGAACGACACAGCGCCGCCCATCGGCTTAGATGTTGACTTAGATGCGACCAACTTGCCTATGCCTAGCAATCTTGACACACTGGGTAGAAGTGAGGCCGTAGCAGAACAGGCAGCCACAGCTGAAATTATGTCACGTCCCATTAACGTGAGTGACTCTGTCAGCAGTGGCAATGTCAATGCGGCAAATGGCATTAATGATGAGATAATAGCAGGTAATAGCGATATAACCGATGGCGGTAACATGCCCTCAGATATGATTGATCCTGAAGACTACCTACCGGATTATCAGAATGATACTCAGGCCGTCAATCAAAGCATCGAGCAAGCTGACCAGTCAAAACCACTTGCACGTAATAAAAGCAACATTGTCAAGCGTCTCTATAATCGCTTTTTCAATGGTGGTGTGATGGCGTTACCAAGTGTGGAGACCACAGTTTATATACAACAAGCTGGCGCCGAAGACACGGCAAATGGTCAACCAAAACTCATCAAAGCTGACGACGATATTCAGCCAATGAAAAACATTAAAGCGGCCCTTGATGATACGACAGTGCAGTCGGTCATTGATTTTACCGCAGCGCTACCACGTTTGCGTCAAACGGCATTGGATGCCGCCAAAGCAGTGGGTTACTATGATGTGACGCTTAGTCTACGTCAGCCTACGCGTGATACGATCAATGTGGTTATCGAAGAGCTGGGCGAGCCTGTTATTGTCGATAGTCGTATCGTGGATATCCGCGGTGAGGGCGGTGAGCAAGCAGAGTTTGTCGCGCTTGAAAAAGAATTACCGCCGCAAGAAGGGGATGTCTTTAATCATCGTGTCTACAAGAGTAGCAAAGCCGCGCTTGAGTCTTTGAGTAATACCTATGGATATTTCGATCAGTATTGGTTGAACAAATCTGTCGATATTATCTTACCCGACAACAAAGCGGATATGTCTTTGGTCTACAACACAGGCGACCGCTACGAGTTTGATGATGTTGTTTTCTTTACCTATGACAAAGAAACCAACACGCTGACACAAGACCCTGACAAACTCCCAGTAGAATTGTCGTTATTGCAGCAGTTGTATGAGTTTGCGCCGGGCGATCCATTCTATCGTCCGTCAGTGACAAAGTTTAGTAATGACTTATCAGCGACTCGCTATTTCAACACTGTCAACGTTGAATCAATATTACCGCCAGATGACCGTAGTGAGACCAGTACACTGGCATTTGACAACGCGCCTGCCAATAGCAATGCTATATTGGATGAGGATGTTGATAATGATGGCATCTCAGATATGACTGGAGATAATGCTACTCTAGCAGCATCCAATAATCGTTTGGCTAGTACAGAAGATACGGGTAGTAGTACTGGCGTAGAGCGTGAAAGTGCGCTTGGCAATGGTAGTGGCGAGACGGTCAATGAAGCTGATATTGCTGCTATCGAGTTTGAGGTTGATGAAGAAACGCTTGATAAGCTACAAGCCGTTAAGCAAAAAGCAGAGCGTCTAAGCCGCCTGCCGGATGACCGCGTGTTGGATGAAAAAGACCAAGAAGCGGATAGCTTATTAGGCAAAATCAGTGACTCTATCAGTAATGTGGCTCAAAAAATATTCCCTGATGATGCAGACTTCACCGTTGATGAGGATTTCGTACCGCCAACGCTGGCAGGACGTAAAACACCGCAAGACGTTGCCACAAGCAAAAAAGTACCGTTGTATGTCTTTGTATACGCTGATAAGCCGCGTGATGCTCAGGTTGGTTTGGGTTATGGTACTGACACAGGCGTGCGAGCAACCGCCAAGATCGATTATAATTTGCTTAACCGTCAGGGCTATCAAGCAGGTGCAGAAACCGAAGTGTCCAGAATCAGCAAAAACGTTGCTGTTTATGCGAGCCGTCCTTGGAATCATCCACTCAATGATAAATTGGATGGGCGTCTGACTTATGAAGAAGAAGTCATTGACCAAGGCAAAGGTAACTTTGATTTATCTACCACCACTTTAAAAGCGGCTTTGGCACGTAATATTCGCCGTGATAGTGGTTGGAATCGTAGCTACTCTATGCGTTATCGTTTAGATGAGCTAGAGACTGGCGTTGACGGCGCTGCGCGGGATGATTTACCTATCCGCTTTACCTCGTCAAACCCCAAGCAGCAAGCATTGCTGTTTGGCTATGGTATGAATAAAACCGACACGGATAGTGCGACCAATCCAACGCGCGGTATGCGTCAGTATTATTCGATTGAAGCAGGTGCTGACAAAGCGCTGAGTGATACTGATTTGGCCATCGTGCGTGCTGGTGTTAGCGGTATTTATAGCTTTGGCGATGACGAAAAACATCAAGTGCTTGGTAGTTTGAATGGTGGTTATATTTGGGCAGATGATTTTTATGACGTGCCTTATAAATTGCGCTTTTTCGCAGGTGGCGACCAAAGCATCCGTGGCTATGATTACGAGAGCTTATCGCCACTAAATGATAAAGGCTATCTGACAGGCGGGCAAGTACTAGCGGTTGGTAGTGCAGAGTATAACTATGAGTTCAAACCGGGCTTTCGTGGCGCATTTTTTACCGATGTTGGTAATGCGTACGACAAAGACTTTGATGCTGAAACCAAAGTTGGCGTCGGCGTCGGTGTGCGCTGGGCCTCTCCTGTCGGAATGGTGCGTGTCGATGTCGCTGCAGGGGTGACAGAAGACAATATTCCTGTGCGATTACATTTCTTTATTGGCTCACCGTTGTAGATGCTCGCTTTATCAATGTACAAACAGACTGCCTAAACCGTTTTATTCATTACTTATCGTACCGATTGCTGGTCATTACTTTTTAACGTAGTTGAGTGTCATGCAGACAAAAAATACCCCGCCTAACAATGCACCAGATGAAGACCCAGCACAGCGCGATGCTCGTGCCGTTAGGCGCTGGTATCCGCTATCATTTTTACTCAAGCTACTGGTACTGATTATTATCGTACTAGCGATTATGTTTGCGATATTTTTTTATGCTGCAGGCACGGACTCTGGCACCAAGTTTATTTTAGAAAAAATCAGTGCTGAGACGGGTATCGATTTCAAATATGGGCGCGGTAATTTGCGTGACGGTATTTGGGTGACAGATATCGATATTGAAGCCACTGAAGACCTTGAGGTATTAGTAGACAAAGCTTATGTCAAGATAGGCTGGCGTGCGGTATTTGCAAAAGAAGTACACCTGAGTGATGCCGATATACAGACCATCGAGATCCTCAATAAAAAACCACCGACTGGCGAGCCGTTTGATTATAAGACGCTAAAGCTACCAGTCAATCTACGTTTTGATCACGCAAAAATCAATAAAATTATTTATAAGCAAGTGACCAAAGAGCCTATTGTTATCAACAATACTACGGCTCGCGATCTGACATGGGTTGGCAGTACAGTGACGGTCGGTCGCGGCAGCTTGCAATATGCTGATATTGTAAAAGTCAGTGCCTTACAAGGTGAGGCAGATTTACAAGGCGACTACCCACTGGATCTGAGCGCGATTGTAGAGGTGAGTGCGCTTGAAAAAGCTTATATCGATCCATTGAATATCACGGCAACAGGCTCGCTAAAACGTACGGTTGGTAACGTGCGTAGTCGCTATAACGACAGCGACGTTAGCGGCGATTTTGTGGTTCAAGGCCTAGATGCAGGCGCACCGTTTCAGGCAAAACTGAAGTGGGATGATATTTTAGTGCCTTATGCAGACGACCAAAACATTCGTCTGCAAAGTGGTATGGCTACGGCATCAGGCGTTATCTCTGAGATAAGGCTGCGCATCAATACAGAGCTGACCTCTAAAGATATTCCTTCGGGACATTATCAAGGGCGCGGCGTCATTGCAGACAGTCAATTGCGCATTGACCGCTTAGAAGCCGACGTTCCCTCTGGACGTTTGCTGCTTCAGGGCATCTTAGGCTGGAGAGAGAGCTTTAATGCGACAGTGCGTGCGGCTGGTAGTAACTTTGACATTCGACGTGCGATTCCTGATGAGTATGCTGATTTTAAAGCGTATGCTCCTCAAACGCTCAATGGCAGATTATCATTACGTTATCAGCAGCAAAACAGTACAGGTAATACAGAGATTGATGTAGACCTACGTCAGCGTGATGGCGAATATGTCAACGCCAACCTAGTGCGCGGCAAGACGTCTGCTAAATCTCAACAGACAGCGCCTTGGTATATTGATGCAAGATGGCAAAACTTGACTCGCCGTGATGTGCCTAATATTGGCAACATCAATAGCCCGCGTGGTCAGGCCGATGTGATCGTCCGTGGTTCTACTGTCTCAGTAGATGCCAATGCAGTAATCAATGAACTCAATGCTGCGCCCAAAGGCAACTATGATGTGCGCTTGCGTAAAGCGGGCGATGTCATTGATATCAACCGACTCAATTATGATGGCATCGTAGGCGACCTATCAGGAACTGGGCAGATCCGGCTAGCAGGCAAAAATCGACCGCTGACATGGCAGATTGATGCAGCGACCAAGGGTTTATTACCTAAAGAGTACCGTAGTGACTTACCACTTGAGCGTCTAAGAGGCCGCCTAAGCGCTCGTGGTCGCCTGTTAAATATCACCAAAAATGGCGTTAGCGGTCAGCGCCATGTGATTACTGTCAATAATACCGACTTACAGGCACAGCTTGATGCCACGCAAAACGGACGCGCGATCGGTATAACAGGTAGCGGTGATGCCAGTGTCGATATCGTGGGTGGTGAGTTGTCCGTATTTGATGCACGTTTTGATGGTCAGATCGATACAGCGGATGTACCAAAAGGTCGTCTATCAATCGACGCAGCGGGTACGCCAAAATTAATTAGTATCCGTAAATTGAATTATGATGGCGAAGCTGGTGCGGTGAATGCCAAAGGTGTCATTGACTTGCGTCGTAATATTGGCTGGACGGTCGATGGTCGCTTTGACAACTTTAATTTGGGTTACTTTTTACCCAATAACCCAGCAATCATCACAGGGGATCTAAAAACCAGTGGCGAGTGGCAGGCTGCGCCTAAAAACAGCCCAAATACCGCAGGTAAATTACAGCGTTTTGCTGTGAATTTCGATGGGGTTTTGGATGCCGAGCAGTTACCAGCAGGTAAGCTGAATATTAACGCGAGCGGCGATAGTCAGCTGATCCGTATCAACCGTCTGCGTCATGTGGGCGCGGCAGGTAATATTGATGCCAAAGGAACGGTTGATGTGCGTCAAGGCATTGCATGGGACATTAGTGCCGTGATGGATCGCTTCAATATCGGATATTTCTTAAAGGATACACCAAGCCGTATCACTGGTAGGATTGAGACAGATGGACGTTGGGGCGATACGCAGCAGACCGTCAATATCAGACAAGTCAATCTGAGTGGTATGCTAAAAGGACAGCCGCTCAGCGCCAAAGGCAGCTTGGCTGCAAAACTGCGCCTGCCAAAAGACTTAGCCAGCTATTTCAAACGTCTACAAACACAAGATGCCCAAGCACAGTATAAGCAAGTGAATGCATTGATCGATAGTTTAAACGCTGACAACTTGATACTACGCTGGGGTGACAACTATGTCACTGCTAATGGCAATGCCAAACAGCTACAGACCAAAATCAATATCACAAGCCTAGATCAACTGTCAGATAAGCTTGCTGGTAAAGTCACTGGTGGGGCGACGTTGTCTCAACCAGCAGGTCAGGCACTACCAACAATTTATATCGATTTGGTCGGTGAGCGGATTGCACTACCGGGCTTTATTTTGCGTCAAGGTCGTATACGTGGCAAGCTGGTTAATCTAGCCAATAGCCCAAGCCAGCTTATCGTCAGCGCTGAAGGTCTGGATGCTGCGGGACAAAGCTTCGATAGTGTAAAAGCCTCTTTTAATGGGACTGAGCAATCTCATATCGTTGATCTAAATGTAGCCAATCAGCAGCTTGATGTTGGCGCTAGGCTTAAAGGTGGGTTTGATCGCGACAAGCTTCGTTGGTCAGGAGTCATCGGTAAAGGCCGCGTTAAATCCAGATACGCTACCTTAAATCAATTACAGCCAGCACAGCTGATTGTGAATTTGCCTAATAATCAAAATGGCAATAATACAGATCTCAAAGTACAGTTGGCTGCACATTGTTGGCAAGCCACGGACCAAACGGGCAAGCTATGCTTACGCAAGAACTTAGTGGCTTCTCCAGCCAGTGGTGAGGTCGATGTGGCATTGCAGAATTTAGATACGTCATTATTTTCAGTATTTTTACCAAAGGATATTGATTGGCACGGCAAGATTAATGGTAAAGCCATTGTCGGTTGGCAACGTGGTCGTCCGCCAACTATTAACACGACACTATATTCAGATAATGGCAAAATCGGCTTGATTCAAGACGGAGATAGCACGCCTGTGACACTGCCTTATAAGCGTGTTTCACTAATCGCCTTGTCGGTGCCAGAAGGTATCAAGCTGCGTACCGACATCAATACGGGCCGCGGTGCTCGCGGTTATGCTGAAGTCGTTGTTGATCCTTATAAAACGCCGAAACCAATCTCTGGTGCACTCGTATTGAATGAGCTTGATTTGGCCATCTTTAAGCCTTTCTTCCCAGGCATGCGAGTACTAAAAGGTAATGTCACCATGGCTGGTGGATTGGGCGGTACGCTAGACAAGCCGCAGTTCTATGGTGATGTGAAACTCTCTGATGGCCGTATCGCTATGCTGGATTTGCCAGTGAATCTGACCAATGTCAATACACAGGCCAAAATCCGCGGTACGCAAGCGACCATTGATGGTACGTTCAAAAGCGGCACAGGCACAGGAACCTTAACAGGAACCGTCAACTGGCAGCAAAAACTACAGGCCAAATTGAGTATCGTTGGTGAAGGATTGGTTGTGACACAGCCGCCACTGCTCGTGGCTGAGATCAATCCTGATATTGACATTATTGTACGTCCAGGCGACCGCTATGTGGATATCAAAGGGGCAGTCAGCGTGCCGTCAGCGACCATTCGTCCACCAGAAGCCAGCGAAGATATTGTGACTCAATCTGAAGATGTGGTAGTGCTGGATCGTCGTTTGATTGGTAACATCGATGAGGTATTGGCAATATCAAAACCTTGGTCTATCAATGCCGATATCGGTGTTGATTTGGGTGATGACATCAATTTCCGTGGTTTTGGTGCCGTCATTCCATTGGCTGGTGCGATTAACATCAACCAAAATGGCACGGGCATCATGCGTGCAAAAGGCGTGGTTCAAGTATCACGTCGTACCAATATCAATGCTTTTGGCCAAAGCCTAGAGCTCAACTATGGTCAAGTGCGCTTCAACGGCGATGTCATGAAGCCTAGCTTGAGCATTGAAGCTGCAAAAACCATTAATGGTAAAACAGTGGGTCTGCGTGTGAAAGGTACGACTGAAAGTCCAAATATCATCGTCTTTAATAATGCAGGATTGACCCAGCAGCAAGCGATGAATGCGCTGGTGACAGGGCGAATCGATAACAAGAGTGCAACTCAAATCAGTGAGCAAGGGTTTAAATCACAAGTGACCAATAACCTAGCCGCTGCTGGATTAAGCTTTGGTCTGAGTGGTACGCGCAGTCTGACCAATCAAATCGGACAGGCCTTTGGTTTACAGAGCTTGACGGTGGATGCATCGGGTAGTAGTGAAGATACCAATGTCAATGTCACCGGTTACGTGACCCCTGACTTGTATATCCGCTACGGCGTGGGTGTCTTTAATGCTCAAAATAGCTTATCTGTTCGCTATCAATTGACTCGTCGTATTTACGTAGAAGCCAGCTCGGCTGCTGAAAATGCGGTAGACGTGGTCTATAGTTGGCAATTCTAACGCTCTTACTTGACCGAGTGGGTATCTGATTAGCGGTATGGATTGAGACGGATTCTTATAATTATTGCTTTACAAAAAAAACGCCTTCATTACGAGGCGTTTTTTTGTAAAAAATGTAGTCTACTCATACAGTTATTTGGTCAGAATCAACCGATTGTTGCGAGTGAGGCGTAAGCGATACTCTTCGCCTTCATGTTCGATACGTACTTCTTTGGTCAGGGCAAATAGATGCTGCGACTGTAGTGTTGGTAGACGATTTTCGCGGCAGTTTAAATAGCGAGAGATAACCATACTCATGGTAAATTCCTTTTGATAAGAAGTGGCTTAATAAATTAGCTATGTTCTAATGAACCTTAACGATAATAATTATCATTTAGATTGAATAAATTTGCAAGGTAATTGATAAAATAAAATGCAGTCATTGTGTAAAATTATATGAGGCTAGCGTCACAAACCGCCAATAATTGAGTTTTTACCTATATAAAAAATATTGAGAGGCTTGCAGGAATGATACGAAATCTATGTATATTCATCAGAATATACAAGCAAATAATTAGAAAGCAGCCAAAACAGACTTAATAGTAGAGGACAAGGCTATGCCGAGTGAAACCAACAATCAGGCAAAAATTAAAAACATCACCATCGTCAATGTTGCGGTTGCGGTTATTTATTATAAAACCAAGTATTTGCTTGGATTCCGAGATGCAGCTCAGCATCAAGGCAATCGCTATGAGTTTGTAGGCGGTAAGATAGAAGTCGATGAGTCAGCAAAGCAGGCATTGATTCGGGAGGTTGCTGAAGAAACAGGGATCGATATTCATCAAAATATGATGGTGAAGCTTGGGCGTTTGCATCACGACTATGGTGACAAGCAAGTGAGCTTGCAGGTTTATCAGGTTGAACTGACCGCACAGCAGTATGAACAGCACAAGCATTGTGAGTATGGATTAGAAGGCCAAGCAATGACTTGGGTTGAAAAATCTAAGCTACTGGCAGGAGCGTATCATTTGCCCGCTGCCAATAAAACTATTTTGGAGTGGCTAAAGCTTCCTACAAAAATAGCGATTACGTATCCACTTGCGCATTTTTCTGCCCAGCCAAATTCAGCAGCAGCATGGGTGCACTATCATCGACAACAGTTGGCACCAGAGTCTTGGGTTTATATCCGACTAAAAGCATCTGAGTTAGAATATATTGCCCAGCAGCTAATGGATGTGCGTCCAGATATTCTAGCGATTTTGCCGTACGACAATGACTGTCAGCGCTCCAAGACGACAATTACAGAGGCAATGATAGAGGCAAAAACGACTGGTTCGATTGTCGCTAGACACCTGACGCATTCGGTATTAATGGCATGGTTCAATGATACTCAAGATATTACAGAGTCTGAGCAATTGGCCGACATCTCGAGTGAGCATCCACTAATAGTCAGCTGTCATGATATTGCCAGCATTCTTGCCGCTAATAAACTTGCGAGTATGCGCATACAGCAGCAGTTGTCGCCAGTGATTGGCGCTTTTTTGTCTCCTGTACTTACAACTCAGACGCATCCTGAGACGGTGCCACTTGGCTGGGAGGCGTGGTCAGCTTTGGCGCAGTTAGCTGACATGCCAGTCATTGGTCTGGGCGGCTTGGCTCCTAGTATGATTGACCAGACATTAGCGCACGGCGGTGTCAGTGTCGCAGGCATTCGTCAGTTCCACGAATAAAAAACTAGAAAATGAGTGCTCATTAAGCAGCAATATCATTCACTTGACTATGTTTGCTTATTAAGATAGGTAAGTATAAATAACTGATTTTTAAGTTATTTATCCAATCAGTAACTTTGTGATTATGATGTGTGTGTACTAACGCATAAACCCATCGTTACTTACAAACCGTTGCGTTTCCCTACATTGCACCACTGTTTTAATAGTCCAGCTGCCCTTAATATATATTGCATATCTACAGCGCATTGATTCTGGTTTTTATCAGTAAACTAACTATTAACGCATCTATCAAAACTTATAATAAAAAAGAGCGTTTGTAGCAGTAGAGTTTGGGTCGATAATTAACTCTGAAACTCAGGCTCATTATAAAATCAATTCGGATAAATGATGCAGATAAAGTATTTTAACAATCACTATTAATAACGGTATCCCTATGAAAACCAATAAGTTACCTGAGTCAGCATGGACTGACTCACAGGCAGCTGGTTCTCAATCTCAGCAGCCTATACAGTCAAACAGCTATAACAATGGTCGTCATGCGCAACAAACAATAAATGCCAGTAATGATGCAAACTATAGCCATAAAAAACTGAGCAATGAAAACCTGCACGGCAAATATTCGCATCATCTGGCAGAAGCTATGCCTTCACAAGACAGCTATTTTGGATACAAAAGCGCCGACAAAAGCCTTACTAAGGCCAAAGAGTCCGCTATGAGTAACAGCAAAAACAGTCAACATCTGAAAAATAGTGATGAAGAACAATTCAACATTGCTAATGGATATAAGCGATCAGCAACGTTGAATAAAGACGAGCCGCTAATCTCTGAGCTTGTAGATGACCAAGCAAGTAATTTGCAAGACAGCACCAAGCAAATCCTTGATACTTCATCAACCACTATCAACTCGTCATACAAAGACATACCGGAGCGTATATTTATGAATGGACTTATCAAGCATACAGGCATTGCGTTAGCGATCATCATACCGCTAGCGGCATTTTCAGCCTATGCTGCAACGCCGCCCATTAATATTGCTACTACCAGTAATATGCAAGATAATGTGATGAGCGAGAAGATTACGACCGATATGCTATCAGTTAAGCCAAGCGATATTATCTATAAGCCTGCAAGCACACCAACGACAGTGGATAGTGTCGATCTCAATGAATACGCTGGGACATGGTATGAGATTGGACGTCTACCGATGTATTTCCAGCGTAAATGTGCAGGCGATGTCACGGCAAACTATACGCAAAAGACCGATGGGTCAGGCATGGTCGTCACTAACAAATGCGTGAGCGAGGATGGTTCAGGTATTACGGCAGAAGGTTTGGCTAAGCCAGTCGATGAAAGTGGTAGCAAACTAAAAGTGACGTTTTTACCGAAGTGGATTCGCTGGATCCCAGTCGGCCGTGCTGATTATTGGATACTAGCACGTGATGCGGATTATAAAACTGCGCTAGTAGGGACACCTGATAAAAAATACTTATGGCTCCTAGCACGGTCGCCGAATATCAGTCAGGAAACGTATACTAAATATCGTCAGGTTGCTCAGCAGCAAGGATATGATTTGAAAGAGTTTACATTGACGTCGCAGAGCAACCAAAAAGTGAATCTAGCACCATAATAGACATAACGAAAATTGTTGCTTCAATTAATTAAGCGCTATGGCAATTATCATGTAAACGACGTCCTAATAAGGTAGCATATATGGCTGCCTTTATTTTTATCCTTGTTTATATATGAGTCTGTATATAACGACAAAACCTATTATGCACACTAGCTAATCGGTTATTACTGGCAAAATGAGGCATTTTAGGCTAAAATCTAGGCGATTTGAATACTCTGACGTCAAGAACTGATATTGATAGTGGTTGATTATCCTATTACAGTCACCACCTAGAGCATACACGACCTATCTTATTTATATCTCTTCATATTTTATCGATCATACATTACTGACCATAAGGATGTTTCTCGTGAGCAACGCTGATACCTTACGCCAATTACATCAAGACCACTTAAAAAACTACAACAATCAAGAGCAACAAGCCATTGAGCTTATGGGGCTATTGAGCAAGCTCTATAATGAGCAAGACGTACAAGTGACTTTGTTTGGCGAAACGCTAGACGCTACTTCAGTTGGTCAAATACTTGGACTACATCAAAAAGCAGCATTGCGCGACAACGATGCCAACGCTATCGATATCGCTGATACTCTAGCGATGGTAAAAGTTATCTCAGAAAACACTGATATCCAAGCGACTCGTATCGACGTCGGCCAATTGATTGCTAATGATACTGATGTACAAGCCGCTCTACAGTCTATAAACAACGCTGGTGCCGTGAATGGCGCAACGGACGTTGTACTGTATGGTTTTGGTCGTATCGGTCGTATTTTGACCCGTCTGTTATTGTCACAAGCATCAAGCGCAAAAGGTTTGCAGCTAAAGGCAATCGTCGTACGTCCAGCCGCTGCTGGTGACTTGGCTAAGCGTATCTCATTGCTTGAGCGCGACTCAATTCATGGTAGATTCTTAGGTGGCGTCAGTATCGATGAAGACAATAACGGCATGATCGTTAATGGTCGTTTCGTACAAGTCATCTATGCCAAAGACCCAAGCGAAATCGATTATACTGCTTATGGTATTAACAATGCGCTAGTTATCGATAACACGGGTATTTGGAAAGACGAAGCGGGCCTTGGTAAGCACCTACAGTCTACTGGCGTGAAAAAAGTACTCCTAACAGCACCTGCTGGTGGCGATATCAAAAACGTCGTTTATGGTGTGAACAATGACACTATTGGTGACGATACTATTGTTAGTGCTGCGAGTTGTACGACCAATGCGATTACACCGACGTTAAATGTACTAAACGATGAGTACGGTATCGTAAATGGTCATGTAGAGACTATTCACTCATTTACCAATGATCAGAACTTGGTTGATAACTATCACAAAGCAGACCGCCGTGGTCGTAGTGCGGTGATGAACATGGTTATCACTAGTACTGGTGCTGCAAAAGCCGTTGGTAAAGCATTACCAGAATTGAACGGTAAGCTAACGGGTAATGCTATCCGTGTACCGACACCAAATGTCAGCCTAGCAATCTTGAACTTGAATCTAAAGACCGCACCAGCAAGCGCTGATGCGTTGAATGAGTTCTTGCGTAAGATTGCTAACAGCAGCACGTGGCAGTCGCAAATTGCTTATACCGATTCTACAGAAGCCGTATCTACTGACTTTGTTGGTACGACCCATGTTGGTATCGTTGATGCCCAAGCGACTATTTTGACTGACAACCAAGCTATTGTTTATGTTTGGTATGATAATGAAGTCGGTTATAGTACTCAGGTATTGCGTTTGGCGACGCAGATGGCAGGAATCAGCTACGCTCAGATTCCAGCATAGATTACTAAATACAGTAGCGCAATAACGTTATACTAAGCCTCTCAAAGCATGGTCACTTTAAAGATTATGCTGCAATAGACTCTACTTTGCATAGCTTGGTATCACTTTAACTGTCATACTTAAACACCCGATAGTCCGATTGATTATCGGGTGTTATTGTCATCATGGGCACTAAGTAAAAGTAGTATTTATACAGTGTTCGTTGTGCCGCAACAATATAGCAAAACCCTAAAATACAACCGCTGGTTGTCACCAGTCATAGACTGGATTGTGAATTAAGGAACGTAAGATGCGATTTATTGATGAAGCCGTCGTAACGGTAAAAGCAGGTGACGGTGGTAACGGAATCGCCAGTTTTCGCCGAGAAAAATATGTCCCACGTGGTGGACCGGATGGTGGCGATGGTGGCAAGGGCGGAGATATTTATGTCATTGCAGAGGACAACACCAACACTCTAGTTGACTATCGCTATACGCGTCGTCATGATGCCATGCGCGCTGAAAACGGTCATAGCAGAAACTGCTCAGGCAAAGGATCAGATGATTTGTATTTACCAGTACCAGTTGGTACAACGGTCGTGGATACCGAAACTGATGAAGTACTCGGTGATTTGATTGAAATTGGCCAGACGCTATTGGTCGCTAAAGGTGGTGACGGTGGTCTGGGTAATACCCATTTCAAAAGCTCAACCAACCAAGCACCACGTAAAGCCACGTCTGGTTTTGAGGGTGAGTTAAAAGTTCTTAAGTTTGAGTTAAAAGTCGTCGCTGATGTTGGCTTGATTGGTTTGCCTAATGCTGGTAAATCTACCTTTATCCGTCAAGTCTCTGCTGCTAGACCAAAAGTGGCGGATTATCCCTTTACCACGTTGGTGCCAAACTTAGGCGTCGTCGATATCGGTCGTCATCGCTCGTTTGTCATGGCAGATATCCCTGGTCTTATTGAAGGTGCATCCGAAGGGGCTGGGCTGGGTATTCGCTTTTTAAAGCACGTGGCTCGTACGCGTCGTCTGCTACACTTAGTCGATGTCAAGCCCGTCGATGGCAGTGATCCGGTAGAAAACGCCCGCGTGATCTTAAATGAGCTTGAGCGTTTTTCACCTGAATTGGCCAACTTACCGCAAATTTTGGTATTAAACAAAATCGATCAGGTCAATGATGAAGACTTGAACGCGCTTTGTACACATATCGTGGCAGAGCTTGGTTGGACAGGTATGGTTTTCCGTACAGCAACGCTGACTGGTGAAGGTGTTGATGCAGTAAAATATCATTTAATGAATGATATTGAACTTGAGCGCGAGCGTGAAATAGAAGATCCTATATTCGCTGAAGCACAAAAAGAACGTTTTGAGCGTTTAGAAGCCGAAGTTCGCCTAAATACCGAAGCCCAGCGCGAAGCATATCGTGCAGCTCGTAAAGCCGCGCGTGAAGGCTTAGATTTGTCCGATTTGGATGATGACGACGATGGTGTTGAGGTAATGTACGTTCCTTAAGATAGTATGCTTAAGCGGTTATACTTGAATTGTGAATTTAATCCCTACAATCAATTGATATGAAAAAAAGGAGTTTATATGGCAGATGGCATAGCAAACACGACCGAAGAAGCAAGATTTGTTAAACAATCTCGCAACTTTGATATTCAGCGCGTTATTGTCAAGATTGGCTCATCATTATTGACAAATAATGGACGAGGGCTGGATCGTACTGCCATATACGAGTGGGCAAAGCAGATTGCTAAGCTGCACAAAAAAGGTGTTGAAGTGCTGCTGGTATCGTCAGGTGCCGTTGCTGAAGGTGTGGTACGTATGGACCTTGAGGAACGCCCTAAAAAACTGGCAGCATTACAAGCCTGCGCTTCTATTGGTCAAATGGGACTGATTGAAACATGGTGGTCAGCACTGATTCAGCATGGAATTCAAAGCTCACAGCTCTTATTGACTCATGATGACTTGTCCAATCGTAGCCGTTATCTCAATACTACAGGCGCGCTCACGCAACTATTAGAATGGCGTGTGCTACCGGTTATTAACGAAAATGACACCATTACCATTGATGAGATTAAGTTTGGCGATAATGACACGTTGGGTGCGATGGCAGCCGCGATGGTTAACGCGGATTTGTACATTATCTTAACCGATCAAGAAGGTGTGTTCACTGATAACCCACGTGACAATCCTGATGCCAAGATGATTCGTCAAGAACGTGCCATGGCCGATTATTTATTTGATATCGCAGGTGACGGTGGCAAGCTTGGACGCGGTGGTATGTTAACCAAAATCCGTGCGGGTCGTCTTGCAGCAATGGGTGGTTGTCCTACTGTGATTGTGAGCGGTGCTATCGATGATGTGATCACTCGTGTTGTCTCAGGTGAGGCAGTCGGTACACTACTGACAACTAACGAAGAAGATAAAATCATTGCTCGGAAACAATGGCTTGCTGCGCATTTGCGTATGTCAGGTAGCTTGGTCGTTGATGCAGGTGCCGCAAAAGCATTGACTGAGCATAACAGAAGCTTACTGCCAGTAGGCGTTGTAGAAGTTCGTGGCGGCTTTGATGAAGGTGATGTGGTAGAAATTGTTCATCAAGACACTGGTGAGCGTATAGCCGTTGGGCAAGTAAACTTCTCATCGCATGAGGCGCACCGTGTTGCCCGTGAGCGTACAGAGAAGTTTGACAAAATCTTCGGTAGTAACGAAGACCGTGTGGTGATGGTGCATCGTGACAATCTTGCGATAACTGTATAACGTATTCATGATATAGCACGGCTGTTTTTTATAGCTTATAAATATTTATTGTTATTTTATTCAACCTATTTTATCCAGCACAGTATCTATTTATAAATATGGATACTATGTTGTTTTGGAGATTTGTACATGAGTGCTTCAGACAAGAGTGACTCGATTCAGCAGCAATTTGCACCGCTAAAAAACGACAGGCTGCTACGTGCATTACGCTTTGAGCCCATCGATACCACGCCAGTTTGGATGATGCGCCAAGCTGGTCGTTACTTACCAGAGTACAAAGCCACTCGTGCTGAAGCCGGCGACTTTATGAGCCTGTGCAAAGATACAGATCGTGCTACTGAAGTGACGCTCCAACCGTTACGTCGTTATGACTTAGATGCCGCGATCTTATTTAGTGACATCTTGACCATTCCTGATGCCATGGGATTGGGTTTGTATTTTGAGACTGGCGAAGGTCCTAAGTTTAAGCATCCAATTCGCAAGCAGGCTGATCTTGATAGATTGCCAGTACTTGAGCCTAATGATTCTCTTGACTATGTAATGCGCGCCGTGACCAGCATTCGCAAAGCGCTAAATGGTCAAGTGCCTTTATTTGGGTTTTCTGGTAGTCCATGGACGCTCGCGACGTATATGATAGAAGGTGGTAGTTCAAAGGATTATCGTTATACCAAAGGCTTTTTGTATAGCGATCCTGATTTTTTACATCAGTTATTAGACAAGCTTGCGACTTCGGTCATTGACTATCTCGATGCACAAATTGTGGCCGGAGCTCAGATCGTACAAATATTTGACAGTTGGGGCGGGGCGCTTGGTCATCGTCAATTTATCGAGTTTTCGCACAATTACAACAAGCGTATCGTGGCTGAACTAAAGCAACGCCATCCACAAGTACCAGTGGTATTATTTACCAAAGGTGGCGGGTTATGGCTTGATATTCAGGCTGATAGCGAAGCTGACGCTTTAGGTTTAGATTGGACGATGCCGCTTGAACGCGCGCGTCAAGTACTGACTGAGAGCCAGCGTGAGTTGACCAAAAAGCATAAGAAGCTACAAAGCAGCAAAGCCATTCAAGGCAATTTAGATCCGGCAACGTTATACGGATCACCCGCCACTATCCGCTCTGAAGTGAATGCGATGCTTGATCGCGCCTATGCTAATGGCGAAAAAACTGGCTACATTGCAAACTTAGGTCATGGTATTACCCAGTGGGTGAATCCTGACAATGCCAAAGTCTTTGTTGATGCGGTACATGACTACAAGATCTAAAAGCTACGGTATTTAAAGCTATGGTATTCAAAGCCATAATATTCAGAGACGGTAGGATTGACAGACTGGTTTTATGTCTATATGGCTTTGTAAGCTAGATAAAAATATAGAATTTATTAGATATAATGAGTGCTTACTAAGAATAAGGATAATTTATGATTTCAGCAGCGATTGTCGGTGGTACAGGTTACACAGGTATTGAGCTTATTCGCTTACTATCTGCTCACCCTGAAGTGTCTATTGATTTGCTAACCTCGCGTAGCGAAGCTGGTACTCGCGCTGATGAAATCTTCCCAAGCTTACGCGGTATCTCAGATATTGTTTTTAGCGACTTAGGTGACAATACGCTTGTGGCATTGCAAAAATGTGATGTTGTATTTTTTGCGACTCCGCATGGTGTTGCGATGAAGCAAGCAGAAGCGCTGACCCAAGCTGGCGTAAAAGTCATCGATTTGGCAGCTGATTTTCGCCTGCAATCATTGACGGAGTTTGAGCACTGGTACAAACAATCTCATGCTTGTCCTGATCTGTTGAAGACAGCAGTTTACGGTTTGCCTGAAATCAATCGTGATAAGCTTGCCAGCGCTTTATTGGTCGGTAACCCTGGCTGCTATCCGACTACTGTGATTTTGGGTTTAAAACCTGTTATCGAAGCACAAAATGAGCAAGCAGAAAGACTGGTTGAATCTCGCATTGTCATCGATGCCAAATCTGGTGTATCGGGTGCTGGTCGTCAAGCGTCACTGGCACTTAATTATGCGGAAACAACGGATAATTTTAAAGCCTATAGTGTAGAAGGTCATCGCCACTTGCCGGAGATTGAACAGGGTGTGGCGCAGTTACTAGACAGTCAGTTTACACATCGCATTCGCTTTTTACCGCACTTAGTGCCTATGATACGCGGTATGCTGAGCTCAATTCACATGGAGCTGACTGACGCAGGTGCGGCTATCGATTGGCAGCAAGTGTTTGAGGACAGCTATGCATCAGAAGGTTTTGTTGATGTCATGCCAAAAGGTGTTTATCCAGACACGCGCAGTGTGCGTGCTAGTAATCGTCTACGTATCGCAGTACATCAAGACAACGAGCGTGCTGAGCTGACGGTCATTGTGGTGCAAGACAATTTGGTAAAAGGTGCCGCAGGGCAGGCTGTCCAAAATATGAATGTGATGTTTGGATTTGATGAATCGATGGGACTCAATTTTGCACCTATCGTACCTTAATGCTGGCTTTTTTGTCGCTAAGTCATTCATATTTATGGTACTAGGTATTGATTATAAATTCCGCTATAATAACTTGCCTTTACTCTTAAGAGATACCATCTAAATGCATGTTAAGCTTGAACGACGCTTTTTTTTAAAGTCATCACGTCTATCGTGTCAAGATTCTGTTCTATATGGTTTGGCGTGCAAAACGCATTCCGATAAAAATAGTAATGGTTTTATAAGTGATATCGGTAGCACTCAACGAGGCGCGTCTACATTAGTATTGGCTTTATTTGTAGTAGTGATATTAGTGACTGCCGTGGCTGGATTGCTATTCGGACATAAGCTGGGATATCAGCGTGGTTTTCATTCGATGGAAACGCAAGCCCAGCAAGCGATTATCGATGGTACAGAAGCGACAAAAGCGCTAGAAGATTTGCGTCTTAGTAATAAAATCGCGACCAATCAAGCCGCGACAGCCAAGCAAGAGCTGGCCATAAGTCTCGCAAATCTAAAAGAGCTGCGTGAAAACCAGCAATCATTGACAGTAGAAAACAAACAACTTTCACAGCTTAATGAGATATATGCTGATGTGATTGCTGAGAAAGGTGGCATGCCGCTACAAATATTGGGCGCTAAGATTGAGCCGCTGCCCGAAAATGCTTTTGAGTATGGTTTTGATATTGGTATGCTCAGTAGCGACGGTCAAGCCAAACGACTCCAGCCAACCTTGACGTTACTCAATAATGATGACCTTGTAGAAGTGCCTTTAGATCCTGCAAGCTATGCGATCGAAGGTATTGTTCGTATACGCGGTCGTTTTATGATGCCCTCAGGTTTTAAACCTTTACAAGCAAAACTGAGCTTGCAAGCAGGTGGCCAAACAGTAGAGCAATTGTACGATTGGAAGCTCGGTGATAAGGTTGATAACATGCTACCATCACTTTTAGACTTGCCAGAAGTTGATGAAAGCCCGATTGTTCCCTAGTAAATACAAGTCTTAATAAATACCAAACAGCGATGATATAGTTGAAAACAAAGCACCATGTCTATATATAGTCATAGTGCTTGATGTTTCATCGCCTGCCTAGCTAACCTCTCTTATTCCAAACTTACCTTATAATTATACTTTGATTATGATGAAAAAAATGATATTACAAGCTACGCCAACGGTTGCTGATTGGCATTTTCCAAATATGCCTGCCCATCGCGCACAGGACGGTGACACAGAAGGTGAAACGTCACCGCAAGCAGATGTGCTGGTTGCTGAGCCAGAAATTGCTAAACCGCCTATGTATGCGGTGGTTATGTATAATGACAATTACACGCCAATGGAGTTTGTCGTCTATATTTTGCAGTCAGAGTTCCGCCATAGTATGGACTCTGCGGTCGAAATTATGCTAACGATTCACAATAGTAGCAAAGGTATTGCTGGTATTTATCCCAAGGATATCGCTGAGACCAAGGCCAAAAAAGTAAATAGTCTGGCACATCGTGAGGGCTATCCACTATTAACCCAAATTGAGCCACATCAAGGCGAGTAAAAGGATAGCAAGACACCATATCTTATTCTCACATCAGCTCTCACTGCCATACCTAATCGTTTTTTGTTCTCATCCAGTTGTTATAGCAGCTCACTCTCAAAGTGAGCTAAGCCAGCTATTTTTACAGCCTCGCTTTAGATACCCATATTTGATTAAGCATGTCAGTGAGTATATCGCTCTTATAGTCTTGATTTTATTGTAATATATCCTTATATACTAACTAGGCTTCTCAATAATTTTTACAACCTTTCGATCACTCGTTATTAATATCCTCGTTCATCTACTTACCTTTTATCCACATTAGCTCTTTAAGCTTCTCGTCGCTCTCACATTCTTCGTTATGTACTCGTAGTATGCTTTGATACACTTTAGTCTGCGTTAATAGATTGACTCTGTCGAAGTATCGTGTTGATATAAAGAAAAGCGACTATGAATTATCACAATCACTGCTAACTGATAGATAGATTACAGCATTCTTCACACAGTCTATGGTCCAAATGATATATCCATGATTTTTAATTATACGAATCTTGCCCTTGAACAATCGATCTATCGCCCTGATTTACTTACTAACTCATTCATAAAACTATCAATTATAAAGATAGATATAACCGTAGGAAGTTGTTATGTTAAGTCGTCATCTTGAAGTTTCTCTACGTTTAGCAATGACGCTTGCGCGCCAAAAATCGCATGAGTATCTTACTGTTGAACATTTATTATTGGCGCTATTAGAAAATACTCACGCTGCCAATACCCTGACTGCCTGTAATGCCAATGTATCGGCACTGCGTACTGAGCTTGAAGCGTATATCAATAAGCATACGCCAACCGTCGATGTAGATACGGAGCAGTCACCGCAGCCAACTCAAAGTTTTGATCGTATCTTGCAACGCGCTATTTTTCATGTGCAGTCTATAGGTGGCGGTCGATTGGTAGAAGGCTCTGATATTTTAGTCTCTATGTTTTCAGAGCATGATACTTACGCGGTCTATCTGCTTAAAAAACAGGGTATTAGCCGTCTTGAGCTGACCCAATACTTATCGCATGGTCAGGATAAAGAAGAGCCATCTGAGCAGCGTGCTTCTATGACTGGTGAACGTCGCAGTGCGTCTGAAAAAACCAGCAAAGATCCACTGGTTGAGTTTGCAACCAATCTAAACCAACGTGCTGCTGAAGGCAAAACAGACCCATTGATTGGACGCGCTTCTGAAATTGAACGTGCCGCTCAAGTTTTATGCCGCCGCCGCAAAAACAACCCACTACTGGTCGGTGAACCCGGCGTTGGTAAAACCTCTATCGCTGAAGGTCTGGCGTGGTTGATTATCAATGACAAAGCGCCAAAACCTCTTAATGGTTGTGTGATTTATAGCCTTGATATTGGCTCATTGATTGCGGGAACTAAGTATCGAGGTGACTTTGAAAAACGCATGAAGTCATTGCTTGATGCGCTAAAGAAAAAGCCAAATGCTATTCTTTTTATCGATGAAATTCATATGATCATTGGCGCAGGCTCGTCAATGAGCAGCAATATGGACGTATCGAACTTGATCAAACCAGCGCTTGCTAACGGTGAGTTACGCTGCATTGGTTCAACGACCTTTACTGAATATCGTCAAGTGTTTGAAAAAGACCATGCACTATCACGTCGCTTCCAAAAAATCGATGTAAGAGAGCCAAGTGTGGATGATACCGTCGATATCTTGCGTGGCCTCAAGCCTCGCTATGAGGAATTCCACAATGTTGAATATACAGATGAAGCTTTGGTCACGGCAGTACAATTATCAGCCAAGCACATACATGAGCGTTTTTTACCTGACAAAGCCATTGATGTGATTGATGAAGCAGGTGCGTATAAGCGTTTAGGTGTCGTTCCTGATGTCGATGACATCGAAGCTGAGGAAAGTTTTATTGCGGATTTAGAGCAAGACTTTGATGCACAGATTGATGCTGATGTCGAAGGTATCGATAGCGACGCAGACAGTGATAATGAAATGCAGGACGAAGCAGAGACGGCAAAGGCAAACGACCGTGCTCAGTCTGCCGATGGCCTAAAATCTGCTAAAGCGCAAAAGCCACCGATGAAAATCGATGTGGCGGATATCGAAGCTATCATTGCTAAATTGGCGCGTATTCCACCAAAATCTGTGTCGAGTGATGATAAGAGTATTCTGGAGCACTTAGACCGCGATCTTAAGCACCTAGTGTTTGGTCAAGATGAAGCGATCGCGACGCTTGCCGATGCTATCAAGCTATCACGTGCAGGATTAAAAGCACCAGACAAGCCAATTGGTTCATTTATGTTTGCAGGTCCAACTGGTGTGGGTAAAACAGAAGTATCGCGTCAGCTAGCCAACCTGCTAGGTGTAGAATTGGTACGCTTTGATATGTCAGAGTATATGGAAGCGCATACGGCATCACGCTTGATCGGTGCGCCTCCAGGTTATGTTGGCTATGATCAAGGCGGCTTACTCACCGAAAAAATCAATCAGCATCCACATTGCGTGTTGTTGCTTGATGAGATTGAAAAGGCGCATCCAGATGTCTTCAACTTGTTACTACAAGTAATGGATCATGGTACGTTGACCGATAACAATGGTCGTGTAGCAATCTTTAAACAGGTCATCGTTATTATGACAACGAACGTTGGTGCTGATAGTATCAGTCGCTCGTCAATGGGCTTCACGCAGCAAGACCATAGTCGTGATAACACAGAATCACTGAAACGTGTCTTCACGCCAGAGTTCCGCAATCGCTTAGACGCTATCATTCAGTTCAACCCTCTAGATACGTCAGTTGTTGTATCAGTTGTTGACAAGTTCTTGGTTGAATTACAAGTACAGCTTGATGATAAGCAAGTGACGTTAGAGATTGATGATGATGTGCGTGATTATCTGGCTGATAAAGGATACGATCGCCTTATGGGTGCACGTCCAATGCAGCGCCTGATTCAGGATGAGATCAAAAAGCCACTGGCAAGTATGATTTTATTCGGTGACTTGGTAAATGGGGGCGTTGTTCATTTGACTTTAGCCCCTAAAGCCGACAATACGCAAGACGATGATACAGTGAAGTTAGATAAATCTTCGCAAAAAGGTTCACCGGATAGTCGGATTGTTTTGACTGTGGTCGAGACTCATGAGCCACGTTCAGACTCTGAGTCAGTGGCTAGCTAAAACATTTAGTTTAAATATAAGAGTAACGGCTATCGTAACATTACGGTAGCCGTTTTTTTGTTGCTATAATTCATCAACAAAGCTCATACGGTTTTTTGTTACTATTAGCCTTTAAAATAAGCCAATCACTGAGCCATCATGTCATAACAAATATAAAAGGATATACCATGGAGCTGTTTGACGAGCCGACCACCAAAACACCAGAGCAAAAACAAGCCATTTTAGACAATGTCCGTCTGCCAGAGGACTGGAAGGCGGCATTAGCAGATGAGTTAACGTCCGAAAATATGGACAACCTGCGTGCATTTTTGAAAGAAGCTTATCAGTCAGGGGATAGCATTTATCCGCCCGCGCCGTTGATGTTTAATGCGCTTAATCTCACGCCTTTATCGCAAGTTAAAGTGGTGATTTTAGGTCAGGACCCTTATCATGGGCCAGGGCAGGCCATGGGATTGTCATTCTCTGTTCCTAAAGCGATTCCTAAGCCGCCATCATTAAACAACTTGCTTAAGGAGATGGCAGATGACATCGGTATCGCACCCTCAAAACATGGTGACCTAACTTACTGGGCGCAGCAAGGTGTTTTGCTACTAAACAGCTCACTAACTGTGCGAGAAGGCGAGCCAAACAGTCATCAAAATAGAGGCTGGGAGCAGTTTACCGATGCAGTCATTGACGCGGTCAACGAGCAGACAGAACATACCGTATTTATTTTGTGGGGCAGTAAAGCACAAAAGAAAGGTAAGTATATCGATACCGACAAACATCTTATTTTGACCGCCGTGCATCCTTCGCCGTTGGCTGCCAACCGCGGTGGATTTTTTGGGACAAAGCCATTTTCTAAAACCAATGACTACTTGGTGCAGTATGGTCAAACGCCCATTGACTGGCAGCTACCGCAATAAATGCTAAATACTATGAATACAGGTTTAGCATCTTATTTTTTAGCGCCGAGTGAACTTGAGGGTATACCATTTGCATCCCTTATGTTTTGGACACTGCAAGATGGTAAATGGATGCAAGAAGCGCTTAGACTAGCAAGCCAAGGCGCTAAACTGGGTGAAGTGCCAGTAGGCGCTATATTGGTGCATGATCAGCAGATCATTGGTCAAGGGTTCAATCAACCGATTGGCTGCCATGATGCGACGGCACATGCTGAGGTAGTTGCGTTAAGAGAGGCCTGTCAGCGTCTACAAAATTATCGTCTGCCACTACAGACAACTTTGTACGTGACACTAGAGCCTTGTACTATGTGTATTGGTGCGCTTATTCACGCACGTGTTGATAGGTTAGTATATGCGGCGAGTGAGCCACGTGCTGGCATGGTAGGCAGCCAGATGGACTTATCAATGCAGCCTTTTTATAATCATAATATCCAAGTTCATAGAGGATTGTGCAGTGAGCATAGTAGTCAATTGCTAAAGACGTTTTTTCGTGAGCGTAGGCGATTAGCGAAACAGAATAAAAACAGCGTTTAATCCAAAATGATTAATAAATAAGATATCAGTTTGGGCGCTAGTGGTAGCGATGATTTTTTGCTATAATATCGCCCTATTTGGTAGCGAATTTTTTAGCCTGCTATCAAGCATTTGATATACTAGTAAATATTGCTTCATTGCTACTGCATGACAGCTATACGGGTAACAACTATTATTGAGTAAGTATTATGACCGTCTACGTATCTGATAACGATCTACTCAATAAAAACGATAGTGTAAACCATTCAGCACGCTATCCGGTTATCTGTATCGATGGGCCTAGTGGCGCTGGTAAAGGTACGGTCACATGGCGTTTAGCTCAAGTGTTGGGCTATCAGCTATTAGACTCTGGGGCGCTATATAGAATCGTAGGACTCAAAGCATTTGAGGCGGGATTGATCACAGCAGATGCCAGCCAACCAATCGATGAGTCGGCGGTCTTAGCGCTTACTAAGAGCTTAAAGATAGCTTTTGTCCCAAATAATGAGTCAGGGCGCGTAGATATCATCGTAAATGGACAAGCGGTAGGTGATCAGGTACGTAACGAGACCGTAGGCGGCTATGCGTCGCAGATCGCAGTATTTCCAACAGTTCGTCAAGCGCTGCTTACGTTGCAACAAGATATGGCGACACGCTCAGGGCTTGTCGCTGATGGTCGTGACATGGGAACCGTTGTATTCCCAGATGCCGATGTGAAAGTATATTTGACGGCGAGCGCGGAAGCGCGTGCTGAGCGCCGCGTGACCCAGCTAGTTAACGCTGGGCAAGCAGCAGATTTTGACTCGATTTTGGCGACGATTAAAGAACGTGATGATCGTGATGAGAACCGTAGCACCGCACCATCGAAACCTGCAGCAGATGCTTTGTTACTTGATAGCTCAATGCTCGATGCTGATGCGGTTTACGAGCAAGTAAAAAGACATTGCCAACATCAAGGGCTGTTTTTTAATAGTTAATAAAAACAACATATTAAGTACTAAAAAATTTCCTATAGTCTCTGTTTTTAATGTAGAATTGTACAGTTGGAAGTTAGTGTTTTTTAACGATTAATTATTTATTAGGCTGGGTTGATAAAATTTTGTTTGATAGAATAAAGTAAGACAGTTGTTGTTAGTAAGTTTAAATAGGCGCTTATTAACAACAAACGTTTTTATATATGATTGCATAAGATATAAAACCAGTATTCTCGTTTTATGCAATCATAAATTTGATCCGTACTGTGCTGGACAGGATACGGCTATACAAAGGTAGACATAATGGAATCATTTGCTGAACTATTTGAAGCGAGCATCGAAGAAACAGGCCTAGATATCGAGCGTGGCTCGGTGATTAACGGTACTGTTGTGGCCATCGATAGCGATTGGATCACAGTAGATACTGGTCTGAAATCTGAAGGTATCGTCGCTCGTGAAGAGTTTTTAAGCGAAGAAGGCGAACTTGAAGTTGAAGTTGGCGATAGTGTTGATGTCGTAGTTGAAGCGGTTGATAACGGCATGGGTCAAACCTTGCTGTCACGTGAAAAAGCTAAGCGTGTTGAAACTTGGAACTTCCTTGAAAAAATCGCTGACAATGATGAGATCGTAAAAGGTATCATCTCAAGCAAAGTTAAAGGCGGTTTCACTGTAGATATCGGTTCAGTACGCGCGTTCTTACCAGGTTCATTGGTAGATGTACGTCCTATCCGTGATACGACTCATCTTGAAGGCAAAGAGCTAGAATTCAAAGTCATCAAACTTGATCAAAAGCGTAATAACGTTGTTGTTAGCCGCCGTGCAGTTATGGAAGCTGAAAACTCAGCTGAGCGCGAAGAGCTATTGAACAAGCTTGAAGAAGGCATCGAGATCGAAGGTATCGTTAAGAACCTTACTGATTACGGCGCGTTCGTTGATCTAGGTGGTATCGATGGTCTATTGCACATCACTGACATGGCATGGCGCCGTATCAAGCATCCATCTGAAGTTGTTGAAGTTGGTCAAGACCTAAAAGTTAAAGTATTGAAGTTTGACCGTGAACGCAATCGCGTAAGCCTAGGTCTAAAACAACTTGGTACTGATCCTTGGGACAACGTTAGCGGTACTTACCCAGTGGGTAGTGTTGTTAAAGCTCGCGTAACCAACTTGACTGATTATGGTTGTTTCGCGGAGATTTCTGAAGGTATCGAAGGTCTAGTACATGTATCAGAAATGGATCACACCAACAAAAACATCCACCCATCTAAAGTAGTTCAAGTGGGCGATGAAGTTGAAGTAATGATCCTTGATATCGATGAAGAACGTCGTCGTATTAGCCTAGGTATCAAACAAACTCTAGCTAACCCATGGGACGAGTTTGATAAGAAACATGAGCGCGGTGATAAAATCACTGGTACGATCAAATCAATCACTGACTTCGGTATCTTTATCGGTCTAGACGGTGGTATCGATGGTCTGGTTCATTTATCTGATATCTCTTGGAACGAAACTGGCGAAGATGCTATCCGTAACTACAACAAAGGCGACACCGTTGAAGCAATGGTATTGTCTGTAGATGCAGAAGCTAACCGTATCAGCCTAGGTGTTAAGCAGTTGAGCTCTGATCCATTCAACGAATACCTAGTCGCTAATGACCGCGGTGCTATCGTTAATGGTAAAGTGAAAGAAGTAGACGCTAAAGGCGCTACTATTGAGCTTGCTGACGAAGTTGAAGCTTATCTACGCGCTTCTGAAATTCAACGTGACCGCGTTGAAGATGCAACTAAGCATCTGTCTGTTGGTGATGACGTTGAAGCAAAAATCATCAGTGTTGATCGTAAAACACGCAACATCAACTTGTCTATCAAAGCGAAAGACGAAGCTGAAGAGCGTCAAGCGATTAAAGATCTTGGTAGCACGAACACAACTGCCGCTGCAGGTTCTGATGCACAGCCAAAAACGATTGGTGATTTGATCAAAGAGCAAATGCAGTAAGTTGTAAGTTATTGATATAAAAGTAATATAAAAAAAGCGACTTCGGTCGCTTTTTTTATGATTAAGTTTTGATATTTGTATTAATAGGTAAGGTTTTTGGCTAAATAAGGAAACTCTTATTCCTATTTTCCTTAATATCCGCTATCATTTGCAACATTGAGTAACGAGATGTGAGCGACAGTGTATTTAGAGTTGCGATATGACTCGTGCAAATAGACTATTCTGATATGAGCTATTATTGATTTAGCTATTAGAGTTTCTGTTGATAATACTGTTTTGACTTATTATCAGTTTATCCATCAATCAACAAGGCAAGCGTAATAATGCAGCAAGCGATTAACAAATCCGAATTTATCAGTAATTTGAGTGCGAATTGTGACAACATGGCAGATACCATCGTTGATGACGCCGTTCGCGAAATATTAAATTTGATGACCCATACTTTAGCCAATGATGGCCGAGTCGAGGTTCGTGGGTTTGGCAGTTTTTGTCTACATCATCGCCGCGCTCGTGTCGGACGCAATCCTAAAACGGGGGAGAGCGTACCAGTTCCTGCCAAAGCGATTCCACACTTTAAGCCAGGTAAAGCATTACGTGAAGCAGTCAATGATAAAGTAGCACACAGCTAATATTCATTAATGATTGACTGACCAAAAACTATCATTCCAACCTGAGGTAACTGTCTCATGCGCTTTTTATTATTCGTATTGCTGTTTTTGAGCTTTGCTTACTCGCTTGGTCTGGTATTAGCAAATAATACCGAGGTCGGGGTTAATTTACTGTTTTCGCAAGCACCTACAATGAATTTGGGGCTACTGCTCATTCTATGTCTAATACTCGGCATCATTATTGGTATTCTATTATCATTGCTTATATTCCGCGTACTACAGAATAAGTGGGAAATCTCACGTTTGCAAAAGGCAAATGCAAATCTACAAGAGCAATTGAATCAAGCCAATGTGGTGATTGACCGTCAGGCCAGTGCGCCAACCGTAGATGAGGCTGTCTATGGTGCCAGATCGATTGATATGCAAGACAATACAGACACACATCTAAATGAAGGTGGTACGTTGTCTAAGCGCAAGCGAGATTAAATTGCTCGGCCATAGAAATGGTTGTTGATTTTGAAAATACAGTGCTCTAATAATTCTGATATGCGGCAAAACCATGAATAATATGATTAACTCTCCCGTCATTGTTGCTTTAGACAATATGACTTTGCAAGCTTCCTTAGCCTTAGCGGATCAATTGGATCCAGCGTTATGCCGGCTCAAAGTAGGTAAAGAGCTATTTACACGCTGTGGTCCCGATATTGTAAAGGCACTGCATCACCGTAACTTTGAGGTATTCTTAGACCTGAAGTTTCACGATATTCCTAACACTACTGCTCAAGCGGTACTAGCTGCTGCCGAGCTTGGTGTATGGATGGTCAATGTTCATGCTAGTGCAGGTCTAGAGGCTATGTCCTTGGCAAAACAGCGTTTAATAGATAAAGACCTTAATACATTACTCATCGCGGTGACTGTATTGACCTCTATGGACAGTGACGCATTGATGCAAACGGGTATCACTGATAGCTTAGACGTACAGGTGAGCCGATTGGCACAATTGACCAAGCAAGCTGGGTTAGATGGGGTAGTATGCTCTGCTCAAGAAGCGAAAACGCTTAAAGCGTTATGCGGTCAAGATTTTAAATTGGTCACGCCAGGCATTCGACTAGCAGACGACAATGCTGATGATCAAAAGCGTATCTGTACGCCAAGTCAAGCATTGTTAGATGGTTCTGATTATTTGGTGATTGGACGCTCAATTACTCAGGCTACCGACCCTGCGGCTAAATTGCAGACAATACTGCAAAGTATTTAAGTTTTGATATCAATAAAGTAAAAAGACAGCCTAAATCGCTGTCTTTTTACTTTTTGATGGTAAAGAAAGAGCTGATACACTACTTTAGCGCTTGCTGACGCTTACGGCTCAAATTATTGATCATGACACTATTGGACGATATTGAATTATATGAAATTACAAATACTAAGTGACTTACATATTGATAGTTATGCACGCCAGTCACACCCTATTGGGCATATTCCTAAAACTGACGCAGATGTCGTGTTAGTAGCGGGAGACACCGCTAACAGTGATAGAGGGATGCCGTGGTTACAAGAGCAGGCAGCACGCTTACAAGTTCCTCTGATCACGATCTCAGGTAATCACGAATATTTTGACGAAGATGTGCTAAGTTTTGACCAAAAGTTGGCGACTTGGGACAATTATGATGCTGCCTCTAACAAAGGGGTTTGTGTCTTACAGTGCCAGCATATTGATATTGGTGATATACGAATCTTAGGTTGCACACTGTGGACGGATTATCAGTATCATGCCAATGAAGATACTATGGCTGCTGCTAGGCATTTTATGCGTGATTATAAGCAGATATATGCAGGTAAAGAGATGTTCTCACCTGAGGTTTCTATGCAAATCCATGCCACGCATCGCCAGTGGCTGCGACAGGCCCTAATCACAACGAAAGAATTGGGTAAAAAAACCGTGGTGATGAGTCATCATAGTGTCAGTGCATTATCCGTGTCTGAAAAATATGCTAATTTACCAAGCAATGCTGCCTTTGTTAGTGATTTGTCTGGGTGGATGCATGAGGACTGGGCACCGACTTTGTGGGTGCATGGACACACACATGAAGCATTCGATTATCGATTAGGTAATACGCGAGTGATTGTCAATCCTAGGGCTTATCCTAATGAGATTAGCAGTACGGCGTTGGCATTTGCGTGGGATAAGGTTATTGATATCGGTTAGTTGAGGATCTATGTAGATAAGCCATGTTACTTATCTTCGCTTAGTTCTCTTAAAAACAAGCTCACTCCTTGTATGACAAGATATTTACAAGATATAGTGCAACTAGACTTGTCAGTTGTTCATTCCTATCAAAAAATCTGCTACGCTTGCTACTATGAGTAAATATCTTAATAGCACCTTATCAAAAGTCTCTGCTGACAAGCTTGCGAGTCACACACCAAGTGCGCCTGCGCCTTCACATCTGCCAGATAGTATGATTTCTTCGGTCAGACTATTACCTGAAAATGAGCGGCTGATTTTATTTACCAGACACTCTTTGCGTGAGCGTTCTGACGGCAATGGTTTTGCCAGCTATCAGTTGCCGCTGACGCCTAAAGGCCGCGTACTAGCTAAGTCTTGGGGTCGTTGGTTAGCAGGTCACCTCCCATACTCACTCGATGTTGATAGCATCTCAAGCCCCATTAAACGCTGTATTGATACGGCGCAGCTCATGCAGGAAGGAGCAGGTCTAAAGCGTGATATTACGCATCAGTCACTGCTGGTTGAGCCTGGTAGCCTCGTTACTGAACCTGAAATAGCGAACCCAATATTTAAAGAAATTGGTGTACTCAATTTTATCAATCGCTTTTTGCAAGGCAATCTTGAAGGCACCAAAAATGCTTATCAAGGTGGCCTTGATATTCTCTCGCTCTTTTATCAAAACCAGCCGCAGCATGGGCATCTAATGCTGGCTGTCAGTCATGATACTTTGTTGTCTGCATTCTTAGCCGTGATGTTCGATGTGGAAGAGATCGATTGGAATGATTGGCCAAAAATGATGGAAGGGGTGTTTTTGTGGTTTGATGATAAACCTTTTGATCAGGCAAATGCGCATTTTATCTGGCGTGGTCAAGTATATACACGTCCGATTATTTCATTGTTGAATGGGTATCGTGCAGCAGGGTATCACCCAAGTAAACTGCTATTACCACCAGGGGTGCAATGGACATAAGATGTCATCAAAAAATGTTAATGACGATCCACTAGATATATATCGAGTAGGCATAAAAAAACCTTGCCCCAGTATCAGAACCAGTAGCAAGGTTTTAGTCATGACGCTATAAAAGCGTCATGCGGTCTAGACAATACAAATTTTAAGCTTGTAGGCCTTTGATTGTTTTGTTTAGGCGGCTCTTACGACGAGCAGCTTTATTCTTATGAATAATACCTTTGTCAGCCATACGATCAATAACTGGTACCGCTTTTTTGTAAGCTTCGGTAGCCGCGTCATAATCTTTAGCTTCGATAGCCGCATCAACACGTTTTAAGTAAGTACGAACCATAGAGCGTTGTGACGCAGAGTTCTGACGACGTTTGGTGTTTTGACGGGCGCGTTTACGAGCTTGTGCAGTATTAGCCACGCGTATCTCCTTGATAAAGACAGATAAAAATATGAATGTTGATTGCAATAATGGGTTTAACAATCATCGGTGACGAGCAGCCTCTCGCCAAACATGATGTCGATGTCTAATATTAAAGTATCTAATACAAATAGATCATCGCAAGCGCCAGAACTGTTTGGAATAATTAAACAGCGTTGACGTGTAAAGCCGGTTATCTTAGCAAATTATTGCACTAAGGACAATATATTTGATGATTAATGCGCAAAGAAGTACTGTAAACTCATGAATTTTGGTTTATTAAGGTATCTAAATCAATAGCAGACATCAATAGGCGCAACTGATTGATAAAATCTCTTACAATATATCCTACATAATAGCGTCAGTTATTCATGAATTTAGGTATGATATCCTAATGGTAGGCTTTGATATAGGTTACTTTTCATCAATATAGAACCTCTAACGTTATATAAGTGGATAGGGTATGCAGCGAAAAGCAATTGTGATTGGCGCAACAGGATTGGTAGGGCAGCATTTGGTAAAACAGCTGAGTGAGCTCTATGATACATTGATTGTGATCGCTCGGCGCCCGCCACGCTATATCAATGCCAGTATGCGTTTTTATCAGCTCAATGACTTTGACAATCTCTCTGAAGTATTTGCAAGCGTTGGTGCTGATCGAACCACCGATGCCTACAGCTGTCTTGGCACCACCAAAAAGCAGGCAGGTAGCGATGAAGCTTTTCGAAAGATAGACCATGATTACAATGTTAACTTTGCTAAGCTATGCCGTGACAAAGGGGTAGAAAACTTTTTTCTACTTTCATCCATGAATGCCGATATTGACAGCCGCTTTTTGTACAATCGAGTCAAGGCAGAGACGGAGCAATCTATTACGGCATTAGGCTTTGGTCAACTGGTGATATTTCGACCATCGTTATTACTAGGCAAGCATAAAGGGCGTCCACTCGAGAGCATTGGTCAAAAAGCTTTTAAGCTTATCTCGCCTTTAGTCTCAGAGTCACTCTCATTACATCCTATCTCGGCTAAGCGCGTCGCTAGTGCAATGGCGATGAGTGCTCATGACATTTATCATCGTCGTAAATACCGTACAGAACCCCAGATTGAACATACAGAGATCATTGAAAATAAGAAGATGCTTGCAATGACTCGTGTGAAAAAATAAAGCATTATTTTTGAGTCAAGACTACAGCCAAGTATGACCATGTATTACAAGATCAAGCAGCTTAATCACTCATAATAAGGAGTAGAAACGATGGAGATGAATAAAGAGAACTTTGTCACATGTGATTTACTGGACGCCAATCCTGAGTCGCAAGTATGTCTACCAAATATTGAAGGTAAGGCATTTCGTCATTTTGGTGCAAAAGATAAATTCTGCGGTGAAATCGTGACGGTGAAGTGCTTTGAAGATAATAGCCGCGTCAAATCACTATTGAATAGTGATGGCAAAGACAAAGCTGGCGATGGTAAGGTGTTGGTCGTCGATGGTGGCGGCTCTATGCGCTGTGCCTTGCTCGGCGATATGATTGCTCAGTCGGCCATCGACAATGGTTGGGCGGGTGTTATCGTATATGGCTGTGTCCGAGATGTTGATGACATAGCAGCGATGGATCTTGGTGTGATGGCACTTGGTTGCATCCCGCGCAAATCAACTCGCCGTGATGAAGGTCAAACGGATATCGAAATCCGCTTTGGTGATTTGACATTGAACTCGGGAATGTTTGTCTATGCTGACAACAATGGCATTATCGCTAGTGATAAACCGTTAATTTGAACTTGGTTTAACCAGTGTGAATGAGAACCTCAGCTTATTAGTTGGGGTTTTTTATGTAATGATAGTTAAAGCTTAATAATCGTTATCAATCCTCGATCATAAATGAGTGAACTTTTACGTGACAAACCGTTACGGCATAAGTTTTGGTAATTGCTCAAATATTCGTATAATAGCTTTCTGACTCCTTAACTGTGATCCTATTCTTTATGCCTATCACTGCTTTGACTGACGCGTTTGATCCTATTAACCAGCAGTTGTTCCCCATCCAAAATTCCGAGCGGCGTTGGCTTGCGCCTGTCCATGGTGCGGTCAGTAGCTTATGGCTGGCAAGCTTGGTTCAAACGCCTATGTGGAATGTTGCCAAGCGCCTAAAGGTCGTGGTGGCACGCGACCAAAACCAACTCAATCAGATAGAGACCGAGCTGGCATTTTGCGGTGTGGATGCCTACGTGTTTCCTGACTGGGAGACACTGACATATGATGAGCTGTCTCCGCATCAAGACATCGTTAGTGAACGCATCAACCTATTGACGGATATGCCAAAAACGGGTGTGCTACTCATCTCAGTACAGACATTGATGCAACGCGTCGCACCGCCCAGTTGGCTGATTGGGCAGCATTTTGATCTAAGTGTCGGTGATCGTTTTGATATCAATACGCAACGTGGGCTTTTGGCAAAGGCGGGTTATAGAGCGGTTGATAATGTCTTTGAGCCCGGTGAGTTCGCTGTACGTGGCAGCATTATCGATATCTTTGCTATGGGTCAGCCTTTTCCGCTGCGTTTAGACTTATTTGACGATGAAATTGAGACAATTCGTTTTTTTCATCCGCAAACCCAGCGCACGTTGACCGCTGATGATCTCAAGGCGATGTTGACAGGCAATGATACCAGCATGGGCAAAGAGTCACTGTCGCTGCTGCACAAATTGCCAGATATCTCTAAACCTATCGAACAGTTCCAAATATTACCAGCAAAGGAGTTTCCGCTGGATGAAGGGCGAGAGACATTTCGCACGAATTTTGCGGCGATGTTCCCTAATGCCAGTAGCCGCAAGTCTGAGTTGCATAAAGATGTAATGGCAGGTATCGCGAGTAGCGGACTGGAGTATTATCAGCCACTATTTTTTGACTTAAAAGATTGGCAAGAAGAAAGTACATTGTTTTCTTATTTGCCAAGCGATGCGTTGTTTATCACGGATGAGCTGATTAACGAAAAGCAGGCGGACTATTGGTCACAAATCCAGCGCCGCTATGAAGAACGTCGACATGATATTGACAAGCCTATCGTCGAACCTGCGCTGTTATACTTATTATCCAACGCACTTAATGAACAACTAAATCACTATCCACGAGTGATACTAAGCGCACGCGATGAGCTGGCTACGACAAATGACGTAGCAGCGCCAGAAGGTAACGATCCATCTCAGCCGCAACTGCCATTAACGCCTACTAAGCAGCAAGGCTTAGTGACATTAAGCGCCGAAGAACCGCCACAACTGGCAGTAAACCATCAGAAATCTGAGCCATTAACTGAATTGCTCGACTTTTTAAACGTTCAACAACAAACAGCAACGCCTGTACTAATTGTTGCAGAAACCGCAGGCCGTCGTGAGATTCTTATTGAGCTGTTTAAGGGAAAAATCGATATCAAAGCATATGATAGCTTTGAAGCATTTTTAGCAGCAGATAAGACGAGCGCTATGAATAATGCTCGACTACCACATGTCGGTCTGACTGTGGCACCGATTGAGCGTGGCGTATACGTGCCTGAGCGTTTGGTGTTGATTAGTGAGACGCAGCTGTTTGGTCGTCAAGTCTTACAGACGCGTCGTCGTCGCCAAAGCGGTGTATCAGAAGAGTTCTTGGTTAAGAGCGTCACTGAGATAACAGATGGCAGCCCAGTCGTTCATATCGAGCATGGTATTGGTCGTTATAACGGTCTAATCACGCTAGATGTGGGCGATGGTGAGCAAGAGTTCATTCATTTAAAATATGACGATGATGCCAGTATCTATGTGCCAGTCGCCAATCTACAAATGATCAGTCGCTATAGTGGCGGCGATCCAGCGTTAGCGCCATTACATAAGATCGGCAGTGGCAAATGGGATAGAGCCAAGCAAAAGGCCTTGGAGCAAATTCACGATGTTGCCGCAGAGCTGCTCAATATGCAAGCGCGTCGTGAGGCCAAAGTTGGTATTCATTTTAAAATAGATCCGTCGCAATACGAGCTGTTTGCCAGTCAGTTTGCGTTTGAAGAGACCGCTGACCAAGCCAATGCCATTCATGCGGTTATGGAAGATATGAGACAAAACCAGCCAATGGATCGCCTTATTTGCGGTGATGTTGGCTTTGGTAAAACAGAAGTAGCGATGCGAGCGGCCTTTATTGCCGTCAGTGCTGGCTATCAAGTTGCTGTATTAGTGCCCACCACATTGCTCGCAGGACAGCACGAAGATAATTTCCGCGATCGATTTGCTGATTGGCCAGTGCGTATTGAGAGCCTGTCTCGCTTTGGTGGTAAAAAGCATCAAGACATGGTCTTGACGGACTTGGCTGATGGCAAAGTCGATATCGTGATTGGTACTCATAAACTACTACAGCCTGACGTGAAGTTTGCAAACCTTGGGCTAATGATCGTTGATGAAGAGCACCGTTTTGGGGTGCGTCATAAGGAACGTATCAAGGCGATTCAGACAGATGTAGACAGTATGTCTATGACCGCAACGCCCATCCCTAGAACGCTTAATATGGCGCTCTCAGGCATGCGTGATATGTCAATCATTGCCACACCGCCTGCACGCCGGTTGGCTATTAAAACCTTTGTCATGCAAAAGACAGATGCCTTGATGAAAGAAGCTATCTTGCGCGAGCTGTTACGTGGTGGGCAGGTTTATCTGCTCCACAATGATGTGGCTAGTATTGAGCGTATGGCAGAGACTATTCGTGACCTCGTACCAGAAGCGCGAGTAGGGGTCGCCCATGGGCAGATGCAAGAGCGTCAGCTTGAGCAAATCATGCAGCAGTTTTATCATAAAAAATTCAACGTGTTGGTGTGCTCTACTATTATTGAGACAGGTATCGACGTACCAAATGCCAATACTATTATCATTGAGCGTGCGGATAAATTTGGTCTGGCGCAATTGCATCAGCTACGAGGCCGAGTAGGTCGAAGTCATCATCAGGCATATTGTTACCTATTGGTGCCTTCTCTCAAAGGTCTCAAAGGCGATGCCAAGCGTCGTCTACATGCAATTGAACGCGCCAATACACTCGGCGCAGGTTTTATGCTGGCGAGTGAAGATCTAGAGATTCGCGGTGCAGGTGAGATACTGGGTAAGCAGCAAAGTGGTAATATGCAGGCGATTGGCTTTAGCTTATATATGGATATGCTGGAACGTGCAACTAAGGCGATTAAGGCCGGTAAAGAGCCTGACTTGAATACGCCACTATCGCTAACCAGTGAGATTAACTTGCATAGCTCTGCTCTTATTCCAGAAGACTATCTACATGACGTACATCAGCGCCTATTGTTTTACAAACGTATAAGCAATACAGATGATAAAGAAGCGTTGACGGATATTCGTACCGAAATGATAGACCGTTTCGGTGCATTGCCAGACCAGACCAAGCAGCTATTTGCCATTCATGGACTGCGCTTGCAAGCAGAACCGCTGAAGATCAACAAAATCGATGCCAATAGCAGTAGTATGACGTTGGAGTTTGCACCAGATACCCCCGTCGATGCCTTGGCGATTATTAAGCTGATTCAGTCAGATGGGCAGCATTATCGTATGAATGGGGCATCTGGTATTCGTTATCAACATAGCGAGAAGTTGGCAACGCCTCAACAGCGAGTCTCTGTTATCCAAGATCTTTTACGTTATTTTAGTGAGCATATGGTGACAGAAGCTGCCTAGATTCAATCGGTGAAAGCTATCATCGGGGTTGCTAAGACAATCAACACAAATGCAATAGTGTATGGTGCTATTTTATCGCAGGGATAACTGATAAAATAACCGGATTGCTTCTTCTTCGATATTTTTTACGTACTTTTATTTGCATTAAACAACAAGAGAACCGTCATTATGTTCCAACTTCATCATAAACTTGCTGCTGATAGTTTCTTAGTGGGTGATTTTCCATTATCTACTTGTCGTTTGATCAATGACTGTCAATTCCCTTGGCTGATATTAGTACCGCGCGTATCGGGTATCAAAGAGCTTTATGAGTTGTCTGAGGCAGACCAAACGCAGTTCTTGCGTGAGTCAAGCTGGTTATCGAGTCAGCTAGCCAAAACCTTTCAAGCAGATAAAATGAATGTGGCCGCGCTTGGCAATCAAGTCCCGCAGCTTCATTTTCATCATATTGTTCGTTATCAAAATGATAGGCAATGGCCAAATCCAGTATGGGGTGTTCCTGCGGTTCCTTATACCAAAGAAGTCTTGGCACAAATGCAGCAGACGTTAATGATGGCGCTACGTGGTCATCATCAAATGCCTTTTGATTGGCAGATGTAATCCGTTTTTAACTTTGAATTGCTTTATCTCATTTATAAAGCATTATTTATGAAGCCTCTCTCATAAACTATTGCGACAGAAAAAAGCCAGATACTCGTCATATCTGGCTTTTTTCTGTAATAATCAAACATTGTCAGTTATTTATCTTATCCAGAAGATTTGTCATCTTGATAAATGATAGATGGTGTTTTTTTAGCTACCACTGACCTAGGTTTCATTTAATTTAGAAAGTATAATATATTTTTGTAATTATTTATCATTAAAATAGGTGATTTGCGTGTGTTGTTCTTATATATCTTTATCTCTCTGATAGCTTATCTCATTTAAGTGAAATTCAATATGCCTTTTATAGGGATGTTAAAGCCAAAACTTTTGTCAAAAGGTAGTGGAATCTGTCAATTCGACTATCCAGAAGTTTTTGTTTTAATTCTTACTGTCATATTACTCGCCCCGCATTACAATTTTCGTCCTACCTCAATGGCATTATTGGTTGTCGTTCTATTACCTAGCCTGATGATTCTGATTTATAACTATCGACGCCAAACCAGTCTTTGGACGTCTAATATGGTCGTTATTTTATTTGCGGTCGTTATTGGGTCAATACAGTTTTGTACGGTGATATCGCTCAGTTTGGTAGCCTTAATCGGCGTACGTATGATCGTCAGTGGTGTCGATAACGGTCTAAGATTATTTACTGTAGCATTGGTGACATCTATTGTCTTTTATTATGTCAGTACAATACTAGACAACGAAGGATTGAACTGTAATGAAGGTTGGGTGCCTCCCACCGTATTGCTAGCAAGCATAATGGTTATTTTGTATCAGTTTCGCAGTACGTATCAAGAGTATATCGGCTATAAAGAAAGTGCCTCTAAAGCCGGAGGACGGTTGAGTACCATGGTGTCGGTCATCAATAAGTTGACTCGCTTTGTACCACCGCAAATTTGGGAACCAATTGTTAGATCTAATAGCCCTGTTAGTGTGTCGAATAAACGTGCTAAGCTGACTATTATGTTTTCAGATATTGTGGGCTTTACCGATCTGTCTGATAGTCTGAGCGCTGACAACTTAGCTGATATTTTGAACACTTATATGCATTGCATGACGTTGATTGCTGACAGACATGGTGCTGTACTTGATAAATTTATTGGTGATGGCATGGTGTGCTTTTTTGGTGAGCCCGCCAGTAATGGCCCACGTCAAGATGCTCTGGATTGCGTGGCAATGGCGATAGATATGCGCCGCGAGATGCGTACATTGCGTCAAAAATGGCGGCTGATGGGGTTTGAGGGGTTATATATACGTATTGGTATCACAACTGGTTATTGCCACGTGGGCAATTTTGGTAGCAACAATCGTCTTAGTTACACACTGATTGGTAAAGAGGCTAATCTGGCGTCAAGACTCGAATCGAATGCTGGCAAAGATGAGATATTGGTCAGTGAAAGCACTTATGATTATGTTTGCCATAACTATGAGTGTCAACATGTTGGAGCGCTTCAGCTAAAAGGCTTTGATGACAAGGTAAATGCATGGCAAGTACTTGACCCTGATGCTAATAAAGGTCATTTGTCTAAATGGGTAGATCACACCTTGCCAGGGTTTAACTTGCATCTAAATTTTAAAGACATGAAAGACAATGACTATCAAGATATCAGGAGTCGTCTAAACTTTGCGCTTGAGCGTATCGAACAAGAAGAAGAAAAATTGGCACAGAGCATCGCTGAAGAAAGCAAACGTCATAGTGCTAACAAAAAGTCATGATTTGGGAAGTCATATCGTGAAATATTGAGTATAAAAAAAGCCAGCTATTATATTTTAATAGCTGGCTTTTTTGTAACTTATAAGTAGTTTGTACTGATCATATTAATGATTTTCTTTTGCATGATTCAATGTGTATTTTGGAACCTCGATGGTTAGATCTTCATCATCAAGCATGACCTGACAAGACAGACGTGAGTCAGGCTCTAAGCCCCAAGCACGATCAAGTAGATCAGCTTCTACATCATCCATCTCATCTAGACTATTGAACCCTTTGCGTACGACAACGTGACAAGTAGTACAAGCTTTTGACAT
Source organism: Psychrobacter sp. C 20.9 (assembly GCF_001921765.1). Taxonomy (NCBI): domain Bacteria; kingdom Pseudomonadati; phylum Pseudomonadota; class Gammaproteobacteria; order Moraxellales; family Moraxellaceae; genus Psychrobacter; species Psychrobacter sp. C 20.9. Next base: position 51,749 of record NZ_MRYC01000010.1, read on the forward strand.
CTCACAGGCATGCTCAATTTTGATGCCTTTTTCTAATAACGCTTTGCACAAGTTATCGCCAGATTTTAACTCGACTTCTGCGCCTTCTGGGCAAATCTCGTGATGGGGTAATACAGTAACTTTTGGCATAAATTATGTGTCCAATGCTAATCAATCTAAAAAATAAGAGAAAGTAGCTTAGTATCATAACTAAGCTATCATTTTGAGTATGGATTTTACCAATCTTGCGCGCTGGTGCCTGCCATGCTGGTTTTAACGCTTTGATTCATAATGCGGGCAGCAAAAGCATCACTATGAGGCTTGAGCTGCGCTTGCTGCGCCTCAATCATTGCTAGATCATTGGTGTTAAGTACCGTCTTTAGTGCCTGTATCTGCTCTGCTAAGGTATGCTGCTCCTCAGAGGATAGCAGAGGAGCAAACTCATTCAAGGCTGATTCTAACGCCAGCACTTCACGTTCAGCTTCAACTTTGGTTTCAATCAAAGAGCGTGCGTTTTTATCTTCTTCGGCATGCTTAAACCCTGCAACCAGTAGCTGTTCTTTTTGCTCATCAGACAAACCATAAGAAGGCACGATCTCGATCTTGCTTTCTGTTTTGGTCGTGGTTTCTTGTGCACTAACAGTCAGCTGACCATTGGCATCGATGCTAAAGGTGACCTCGATACGAGCAAACCCAGCTTTCATTGGCGGAATACCGTACAGCTCAAAGCGGCCAAGCGAGCGACAGTTTTCTACTTTTTCGCGCTCACCTTGCACGACGTGTATCACCATGCCTGTTTGACCATCTTGATAGGTGGTAAACACTTGACGTTTTTTGACAGGGATAGGCGTGTTGCGTGGGATGAGTACTTCAACCAAACCACCCATGGTCTCAAGACCTAATGATAATGGCGTCACGTCCAATAACAACAAATTGTTATTACTATCACCATTCACCAGTTGGTGAGCAGTTTGAGCAGCACCTAAGGCAACAACCTCATCTGGATTCAGACGGCAAAGAGGCTGCTTGGCAAAAAATTCAGTCACGACTTGTTGTATGGCAGGCATACGCGTTGAGCCGCCTACTAAGATCACTTCGTCTAAATCTATGGCAGTCAGCTTGGCATCACGCAGGACTTGTTCACATACGCTTAACGTGCGACGACTAACAGGCTCTACGATAGTAAGGATGTCTTCACGGCTTAAAACGCCTTGGTATGACTGACCATTGACAGTGACGTTGATATCGACCTGTTCGGCATCAGTCAACGCTTGCTTGTAAGCTTTAGCTTCTTGTGCGAGTACTGATTTGTCATGCAGGCTTACGTCTTTTGGATCTATATTTAACTGTTTAATGATCCAGTTGGTAATCAGACGATCAATATCATCGCCGCCCAGTGCGCTATTACCGCCAGTTGCCAATACTTCAAAGACACCATCATTCAACTTTAGAATAGATACATCAAAAGTACCGCCGCCCAAATCATAAATAAGATAGTAGCTTTCTTTATTGTTGTTTTCTGATGATTGGTCAAGACCATAAGCGACCGCCGCCGCCGTTGGTTCATTCAATAGACGAAGTACGTTGATACCAGCCGCTTGCGCAGCATCTTTAGTGGCTTGGCGCTGTGCCTCATCAAAATAAGCTGGCACGGTAATCACTGCGCCCTCGATACTGTCTGCAGGCAGTGCACTCGCTGCACGTTGCTCAAGCGCGGCTAATATACGCGCTGATACTTCGACAGGTGACACTTCACCTTGAGCCGTGACAAATGCTGGCATATCATCTGTACTACCAGACAACTCATAAGGATGCGAGAATTTAATATCCGCTTGGCTACGACCCATAAAACGCTTAGCCGAGACGATCGTATTTTTTGGATCGTCTGCTAAATGCGCTAGGGCATCATAGCCGACCGATGGATTACCTGTCGCTGGATAATAAACCACAGAAGGCAGCAAGGTATCTGATGCTGCGCCTGCTTCTAAAACTTGCGCCTTGCCTGAACGTACTACAGCGACCAGTGAGCGTGTCGTACCAAGGTCAATACCTAGGCCAAAACGATGTTGATGAGGTTGAGCGCTTTGATTAGGTTCGGCAATTTGCATTAAAGACATAAGAATAACTCAGAGATAAAATGAATAAGTGTAATGAGGCAAATATGGCATGTTTAGTATGACTGCTTAACCGCTATCTCTTTATTCTCAAAATAGAGGGATTTGGCAGTTAAGCATGCTCAAAATCAGAGATTATACGGTATAGTTGATACTAATTTAACCAAATATTTAGAATCTAGCTTTCAAGTAAGATACATCATGCACAGCTATCTAGACGTATAGGTCATCGTCATCTGAATGTGCAGCAGTGGCGACGTCATCAAGCCCCGTTGTAACATCAGCATTCAATTTAACCAAAAACTTCAATTTCTGTGTCGCATCAATCGCCATTGGCCAATCTTGCTCTTGGTAAGCAGTCTCAAAACGCTGAGACTGGTTTGCCAAGCGCGATGTAATCTGAGGATGTAGCTGCTGCAAGACTAAAAGGTCTTTGCCTACAATAGCGTCATCTAAATCCATACGCATTTCCATCGCATCTTCTAAAAAATCCAAGTCTGCGATGGAGCGTTCTAGATTTTGCGCTTGATCGGCCATACCTAGTAGGTAACCAGCACGGCTATCAGGTGCACTCAACGTTTGGTATGCTTGATTGATGACGGCAGAATACTGCTCTGCTTGCTTGGTATCTGCTAGATTCTTTGCAACATTATCAGGATGATAGCGTTTTTGTAGCAGACGTAGATGCTGATCGAGACTGTCTTGATTGACTTCAAATTGTACAGGTTGCTCAAATAGGGCAAAGAAGTTATCAAATTGTGTTTCTGGAATCGTGTCTGTCATATCTTACGCCTTGCTTTTTTATTTGTTTTTAGAGTCTTAATCTGGTGCTTCAGCTAAATATATTAGTGCATTGATATCTTTTTGTATTGATTCATCACAACGGGTGCATCAATCACTGAATAATCAGTTGATTGAACCATTAAACAGTAAAAGACTCACCGCAGCCACATTCACCTTTTTGGTTAGGGTTAGTGAACTTGAAACCTTCGTTTAGACCTTCTTTTTCATAATCCATCAACAGGCCATCTAAATAGACCAAGCTTTTAGGATCAATAAAAATGCTAACGCCGCGGCTTTCATAGCTCGTGTCATTTTCATCAGGTATATCTACAAACTCTAAAACATAAGCAAGGCCTGAGCAACCCGCTGTACGGATACCAACTCGAATACCTTCACCTTTGCCGCGATTGTCCAAAAAGTCTCGAACATGCTGAGCGGCGCGTTCTGTCATTTCAATCATGCCAACTCCCATTGACTATTAATCGTAAATATCAATAAATAAACTATGTAAACTGGCAAGCGACATTACGAGTTTGCCAAAATAATATGCTAATAGTTTTTAGAAAATAAAAGGTGACAATTACATAAGTGTCATTGTCACCTTTTTAGCGTTAGTAACCATTTGATGTATTACTACTTTAGCATTGCTAACAAAACACAGCGCAGACGCTAGTAGGTTTGGCTTAGATAGTGGCTTCTTCTGCCGCTGCTGCTACGCCATGCTTACCTTTATAGTCGCTAATAGCGGCTTTAATGGCATCTTCTGCAAGTACAGAACAATGTACTTTTACTGGCGGTAAGGCCAATTCTTTAGCGATATCGTTGTTTTTGATTTCGCCAGCTTGATCCAAGCTTTTGCCTTTTAGCCACTCAGTAACGAGCGAGCTTGAAGCAATTGCTGAACCGCAGCCATAAGTTTTAAAGCGTGCATCTTCGATAATACCGTTATCATCGACTTGGATTTGTAGGCGCATTACATCGCCACAGGCTGGGGCACCGACCATACCGGTACCAACGTTTTTGGCGTTTTTGTCAAGATTACCAACGTTGCGTGGGTTTTCGTAATGATCAATAACTTGGTCACTATAGGCCATGGGGTTTTCTCCTAGTTAGATGATGAGTAGTCGCATATTAACTTTAAATATCTAACTACTCATCGATAATTGGGGTCAAACATTTAGTTAATAAAAACTGGATTTATAATTGTCTGATCAATCGTTTAATAAATATATTTGAAGCTGTATTACTGTCTATGCTTGATTTTAGTGCTCAGCCCATTCGACTGAATTCAAATCAACACCTTCTTGGTACATATCCCAAAGTGGCGATAGGGCACGTAGTTTATCAACAGCTTCATGCATTTGCTTGATAACAGTGTCGATGTCTTCTTCAGTCGTATAACGACCAAAGCTAAAGCGGATTGAGCTATGCGCCAATTCGTCTGGGCGACCGATAGCACGTAGTACATATGATGGCTCAAGCGTCGCTGATGTACAGGCTGACCCTGATGATACCGCTAAGTCTTTTAGCGACATCATCAATGACTCGCCTTCAACAAAGTTAAAGCTGATGTTCACAATGTTTGGTACGCTGTTCTCAAGATCGCCGTTTAGGTAGATCTCTTCAATATCTTGTAGGCCATCCCAGAGTTTTTGACGCAGTTTTGCAACATGGGCATGATCTGCTTCAAAGCTTTCATTGGCTAAAGCAAACGCTGCGCCAAGACCAACGATCTGATGCGTAGGTAATGTACCTGAACGCATACCGCGCTCATGACCACCGCCGTGTTGCTCAGCTTTTAGGCGAATACGTGGCTTACGGCGAACAAATAAGGCACCGATACCTTTAGGACCGTAGGCTTTATGGCCTGAAAAGCTCATCAAATCGATCTTCATTTCTTCAAGATTGATTTTTACTTTACCAACAGACTGTGCGCCATCAACATGGAAAACCACACCGGCTTCACGAGTGATTTCACCAATCGCTGTAACATCAGTAATCGTACCAAGCTCGTTATTTACCATCATAAGCGATACCAAAATAGTATCATCACGTAGGGCTGCTTTTACCTGCTCTGGCAAGATAAGACCTGTGCTTGGTTGCGGCTCAAGATACGTAATTTCAAAACCTTCTTGCTCAAGCTCACGGCACGTATCTAACACGGCTTTGTGTTCAATCTTACTAGTGATGATGTGCTTACCACGAGACTGATAAAAGTGAGCTGCGCCTTTAATGGCTAGGTTGTCAGATTCAGTTGCACCAGAAGTAAAGACGATTTCGCGTGGATCAGCGTTGATGACTTCAGCAACTTGTCCGCGAGCAGTTTCTACGGCTTCTTCTGCTTGCCAGCCATAGCCGTGCGAGCGCGAGGCTGGATTACCAAAGATGCCATCTACTGTCAGATATTCGCTCATCTTAGCAGCTACTGATTTGGCAACTGGTGTGGTGGCGGCATAATCTAAGTATATAAGGTTGTTATGTTGGCTCATGCTGGGTTTGCCTCGCTGTTCGATAGAGTAATGGTATTGATGTCTTTTATGGAAATATCTTTTGTAGAGTTGTGCTGACGTTCTGATACTGACTGCACATTTTCCATATCTAATAATTGCGCTAATGTTATATTTTTCAAGTACTGTTCAATATGATTTGATAGTGCACACCATAGGTCATGGGTCAGGCACATTGTACCACCTTGACAGTCACCGCGTCCTTCACACTGCATCGCATTAACGGATTCATCGACAGCAGATATGATGCTCATCACATCTATCTCGTTCAATGGCTTGGCTAGGTTATAACCACCAGCTGCACCGCGAATACTGGTCACAAGGCCACGTTTGCGTAGCTTGGAGAATAACTGTTCGAGGTAGGAGATAGAAATTGACTGCCGTTTAGCGATATCAGATAGAGATACTGCGCTCTCTTGTTGACTGGTCTGTAATGCCAAGTCTAGTAAAGCAGTAACGGCATATCTGCCTCGAGTAGTTAAACGCATGTGTTATCTCCAAACTTTTATGTCATTTTTATTTAATAACGATCTTGGAAAGGGATAGATGCAGTCAATAATAGATCAATATAAAAGCTGTCAATCATATCCGTTCAAGTTGTGTCTTATCGTTATTAAACAACAGATGGTTAACCCGATGTGTGCAACGATTAGGTCAATTATACTTAATCCTGAGTAATTTAGTCAAGATTAAAGTGTGGTTAAATGGTTAATCGAGCTTATCGCTATGATTGATAAAAACAATGGTGTTCGGGATGTATGTATGAGCGGGGAGAGATATCTTATTTTTAACACTTCGATATTGGCTAATTTATGATTTGAACGTAAGTTGTAGCAATATCGAACAAGCTAGAATGTAACAATCTAGAGAAAAAATGAGCGTCCATTACCTTCAATAGGCACTGTACGCTCATTTATATCTGAAATCATAGTTTGGTAAAAATCAATTGATAAAAGCTAAGTTCGATTAAAATCAGCTCATCAACAGTCCGATGACTGAGCCAATCATAACAACCAGCGGCACCATAGTGACAATCATAAAGGTCTTTTGCTTACTCTGTAGCTCTTTAACTGTAGTTTCAAGTTCGCGGTTCTTGATGGTTAATGTGTTGATTTGGGTCTGTTGTTCTTTGATACGCTCTTTATAATGGTCTTTCTTTTCCGCCATTTCAGCATCGGTCGGTTTGGTTTTGGCTTTGCCACCTTTTATCTTTCTAATTAGACCTTGGATTAAGCTGCCGAGACCAAGCTGCATAATGAATTGTTTGACCAGCTGTACTTGAACAGATTCACCGCGCATCTGTAATTTTTCGGTCGTCTCTCTATCGTGAGTGGTGATGGCATTAATCACTTGAATGCTATAAGCATTGATAACGACATCAGGTTCGCTACGACCAACAGGCAACTCGGCATCCAAGAGTACGCCTTTGGTACTAAAGGTGGCAAAAACCTCAACATGAGGCAAATATAAGCGCAACGCTACGACCGTACCTTGCTTGGCAAGTGGATAAGCGGCTTTACGTAGTTCAGGATCCAAACGTAACAATAGTGTCAGCGCCGACTCGATGAACACCAGAATAATATTAAGAAGAGAGTGAGACAACGTAGAACGCTTCATGTAAATAATCCATTTTTTTTATTTAGTAAATCAAAGTTATGTAATAAACTTAAGTTTATTTTTACCCGAAATTTGCAGTGGTATTTTGTTTATAGTAACGCCTTTATAATAAAAAGTAACGCTAGTTTCTGTCAGTGGTAAAATTATTACAGTACAATCTAGCAGTTGATAAAGACATTAAAATTTATGACTGGTAATGCACAGACACCAACTGACAACTGTTTTAAAGAGTAAACAAATAAGTTGATTCATTGTTTGAATGAGGACAGTTTGCCTGTATATAGGTTGCAGATGTTTTGCGTAACATTGGGTGTCAAATAAGTAGTTGATGGCACAAAAAGATGTAAAATCGCTTGCACTCCTTATGCTGCCTTGATATAAAGACGATAACAAAGCGAAACCTGTTAATACGCCAGTCAGGTAGTTTTTATTGCGTAAGTACCACGAGAGCGTTACAATGCTTGGCGTGTGCGTTTATTACCCCCTTAAACTTGAAGGAAATTTTATGAATAAGTCAGAATTAATTGATAGCATCGCAGACAAAAGTGGTCTAAATAAGACTCAAGCTGGTGATGCTTTGAATGCTGTTATGGAAAGTGTTGGCGAAGCTTTAGAAGCTGGCGATAGCATCTCTCTAGTTGGTTTCGGTACTTTTAGCGTAAAAGACCGCAAAGCACGTACTGGCCGTAACCCTAAGACTGGTGAAGAGCTAAGCATCCCTGCAAGCAAAGTACCAAGCTTCAAAGCTGGTAAAAACCTAAAAGAGCGTTTGAACTAAGCCGCTCTATGGTAGATGGTCGCTTTGGCTGATGTCATAAGCTAAGCACCGAAAAAGCACCTAAATATTAGGTGCTTTTTTTGTTGCTATAGTTTATCTCATACAACGTGAATATTTTGAGTATATACGAAAAATCACGTATCATAGGGCGCGCGATAGATGCGTTGTTTATAGATGCGTTGTTTAAATAAGGTATTGTCACTGAACCTTGTTTTCCCTAATAAAATGTACACGTTCTTCCTCTTACCATTGCCGGCTTAAATAGCATTGATATTAGCAGGTCGCACTCGACAGCTCCTAACAGTATTACAATGGTTTTTCATCAATATAGGTTAATAAAGCAGAGATAACTATGGATAAATTGCGCGATTTCTTAAAAAGCTGGCCAGGTCGCATTTTATTGATTTTATGCCTATCGCCACTGGCTCTATTGGGTGTCGAAAGCTATTTTGGCGGCGGGGTTGATCCCAACCAAATCGCTCAGGTGGGTGAGGCAAGCGTAGGGTTGTCCGAGTATCAGACTGCCGTCAATAACCGTCGTAGCGAAATACTAGAGCAAGTTGATGATGCCAGTTTATTGAATGAAGACGTACTGCACGAGCAAGTACTAAAAGGTCTGATTGATCGTACATTACTAGAGCAGCAAGCAGGTAAGCTTGGTATGACAGTCTCTGATGACACGATCAATCGTTTGCTGCGTGAAGAAGAAATATTCAAAGATGCTGATGGAAACTTTTCTAACGATCAGTTTGCAAACTTTTTGCGTCAGCGTGGCATGACCAAAAATCAGTTGTTTGCAGAGTTTCGCAATCAGTTAAGCTTGGATCAATTGAATGCTAGTATCGTTGGTACAGCCGTCTATCCAATGCAGGCAGTTAGCCAATTGATCGACTTGCAACTAGAATCACGCAACGTCTGGGTACATCGTTTTGATTGGCAGGACTATGCTGATCAGGTCAAACTGAGCAAAAATGATATTCAAGCATATTATGATGCCAATAAAGACACGCTAAAAAGCGCGGCAATGGTCAACTTGGCTTATATTCAGCTTAGCCCGCAGACCATCAAAGTCGATGATGTGACAACAGAAGAGTTGCAGCAGCAGTACGAAGCGTATAAGCAAAGTCTGGCTGCTGATGATGAGCGCAGAGTGAGTCAAATCCTGTTAACAGGTGATGATGCTAAGGCAAGAGCAGATAAAGTTAAAGCTCGCTTGGCTAAAGGCGAGTCTTTTGCTGCTGTGGCCAAAGCAGAATCGGATGATCCTTCAGGAGAAACAGGCGGTGACATTGGTCGCTTTAATCCGTCAGTATTTGGTAGTGACGCCGATGCTGTTGAAAAAGCACTAGAAGGCTTGAGCGTTGGAGATGTGACAGCCCCTATCAAGACCAGCTTTGGCTATCAGATATTCACAGTCACCGAAGATAATGGCAAAAAGATTCCAAGTCTCGATAGTATGCGTGCTGAGCTGACGGCTAAGGCAAAAGAGTACAAGCGTCAAGAAATCTACGCGGATAAAGTAACCTCGATTAATGATTTGGCAGCAGATGGCTTTAGTATCGAAGATATTGCGCAGCAAGAGAATGTCACGCTAAAACGTATCAAAGATTATCGTAAAGAAAATAACAAATCAGTATTATCACAACCAGCAGTGATCAAACAGGCCTTTGACGAATTTACGATTCAAGATCAGGCCGTGACGGCAGGTATAGAAGTTGGTAACGGCACGGTATGGGTACAACCAAGCAACTATCGTCCTACGACCACACTGAGCTTATCTAGTGCAACGCCAAGAATCACTCAGATATTGCGTCAGCAAAAAGCCACAGCCTTGGCGCTAAAAGAAGCGAAAGCTGTCGCTGCTGGTATCAAAACGCCAGCTGATATTGCTAAGCAGTCGGTAAGCTTGCAATCTTTGGGTGAGATCAATCGTCAAACAACGTTGCTAACTGATAAAGAGCGTGGATTGGCCTTTAGCAAGCAAGCTGCCAATGATAGCGTAGTCGCGCTCGCTAGTGAGACTGAAGCGGGTGCAACGCTATTGGTTGGTGATCGCATCAAGACTGAGCAGCAGTCACCACTATCTGATATGCAAAGAGCGCAAACGGCCAGCATCATTCGTGACAATTTAGGTCAAGATCAGCTGCAAGACTACTTAGATTATTTACGTATGGTCTATCAAGTTGAGATTAACGAAGCCAACATGGCAAATGCACAAGGGCGCTAAGCGTTCGCTGTATGGTTACTCTTAATTATTAAACGCAAAAAAAGCCACTGTAGCGATGCAGTGGCTTTTTTTATTGGATAATACTTTAACTATAGTAACCGCGAATATTATAAGAGACTGGAAATTAGTTGCAGTAATAAATACAATTGCTGCGACTAATTCCAGTCTTAAACTAATAGATGATTACTTAGTGGCGGAAATGACGCATGCCAGTGAATACCATCGCAATACCGTGCTCATTAGCGGCTGCAATGGTCTCATCATCACGCATAGAACCACCTGGCTGAATGATGGCTGAGATACCCACTTCAGCAGCATTATCGATGCCATCACGGAATGGGAAGAACGCATCTGAGGCCATAACGGCACCTTCAGTGGCCAGCCCAGCATGCTCTGCTTTGATAGCAGCGATACGTGCTGAGTTAACGCGGCTCATTTGACCTGCGCCAACACCGATAGTACGTTGACCTTTCGCATAAACAATGGCATTCGATTTGACATATTTTGCCACATTCCAGCTGAACAACAGATCTGCCACTTGCGCTTCAGTTGGTTGTACGTCAGTGACGACTTTTAGATCGTTTGCCGTAATCAAACCAAGGTCTTGCTCTTGTACGAGTAGGCCGCCATTGACGCGTTTGTAATCAAGCTGACTATCACGCTGATCTGGTGCTGGTAGTTCACCACATACTAATACGCGTACGTTTTTCTTAGTAGCAGTCGCTTCAAGTACACCGTCTTCAATGCTGGGTGCAATGATGACTTCTACAAATTGATTATCGATAATGGCTTTTGCAGCAGCAAGCGTCAGTGGACGGTTGAAGGCGATAATGCCGCCAAAAGATGACTCAGGATCGGTGCTAAAAGCAGTGCGATAAGCAGCTACTTGGTCATTATCTACCGCGACACCGCAAGGATTGGCATGCTTAACGATAACGCAAGCTGGTGCAGTAAAGGCTTTAACACACTCAAGGGCTGCGTCAGTATCAGCGATATTATTGTATGATAGCGCCTTACCTTGCAGTTGCTTAGCCGTTGCAATAGAAGCTTGCTGGCTTTTTAAAGGATGATTTTCAGTGTAGAAAGCAGCGTTTTGATGTGGGTTTTCGCCATAGCGCAGATCTTGCGCTTTTTCTAGTTGTACATTAAATGTGCGTGGGAAGTTTTCTGGTTCCTGCGTCTCATTGACACGGCTGCCTAAGAAGTTGGCAATCATACCATCGTACTGCGCAGTATGCTCAAAGGCTTTCACTGCTAAATCATAGCGTAGAGCCGTTGTCAATTCAGTGCCACCATTTAAAGCAGTCAGTACGCGATCATAATCAGCAGGATCGGTCACGATGCCTACATGGGCATGATTTTTTGCTGCTGATCGTACCATGGTAGGGCCACCAATATCGATATTTTCGATAGCATCGTTCATCGTCACGTCAGCACGTGCAATCGTTTCAGCAAATGGATATAAATTCACAACAACCAAGTCAATACGCTCGATTGCGTGCTCATTCATGACAGCATCGTCTGTACCACGACGTCCCAAGATACCGCCATGAATTTTAGGATGCAGGGTCTTAACACGGCCATCCATCATCTCAGGAAAGCCCGTATAGTCAGACACTTCCGTCACAGCGACATTATTTTCTGTAAGTAATCGATAGGTACCGCCAGTAGAGAGTAAGCCAAAACCTGCTTTAATAAGGCCTTGAGCAAACTCAACGATATTGGATTTATCAGAGACCGAGAGTAGGGCAAGTGGGGTTGTACTCATAAAAAATCTTCCATAAAAAAAGCCTGACGTAAACGTCTGGCAAGGTGATGATGGCAACAACGGTAGACTATATCGCGATAGATAAAGCCATGCACATTGAATTGCCATGCATGATGATTAGTAATAATGGGTGAGCACATATAGCAGTGCTACATTAAGTCGTAAGTTTTGAGTTTTTTGCGTAAAGTGCCACGATTGAGGCCTAAGATTTGTGCACACTTGGTCTGATTGCCTCGAGTTTTCTCTAGAACCACTGACAATAGAGGCTCTTCGACTTGCTTTAAGATAAGCTCGTACAAGTCGGTAGGCATCTCATCACCTAGCATAGCAAAATACTGGCGAACGACGCGTTCAACATGTACACGCAAAGGCTGCTGTGCGCTACTCGCAGCACTCTCTAATGGGAACTCAACATCGTGAGCGACATGGCGATGATCTTCTTTATTATAGTCGGCAGGATGCTCAGAGCTCTTAGCAAAATGATGGGCATGATGCTGTGCATGAGGTGCCATAAGATAATATCCTTGAAATGAAAAAAGAGTCAAACCATAAGATGTCAGAATAATAGTATATCAAATTAATATCGTCTAGCGCTGACAGATTGACGGCTATCTTAACGGCAGCGACATGTCAGGCTTATTCTATTGCTAAAAATAGCATTCAATAAAGTGGTGTCATCGTAATTTCGCGAATTTGTGCATTATCAACGGGTATGGTAAATAGTAGTTGTCTGTTATTACTAGCAGCTAGGTGGCTTGGCTTACCCAATAAATAGTCGTTAGGCCCTGCTATAAACTCTCCAATGAGGTTATCTGTCCCATAAACACTGACTTTTATATTTGGATAGAGCTGTGCTTTTGTGCTTTGATTGTTCAATATCGAGCTGATATCGCTAAATGCACCTGTTGTTTTAATTTGACTTGATCGATGACTTGGATTGGTAATAGTCAAAGCTGTCAGATCAGCGCTTGGCAAGCTACATGCCGCAATAGAGCATACCGTTTGGAGGCGCTGCGCATTGGCAGGGTTTTTGACTAACGTCTCTAGGTTAAACATAACATACTGCGCGGCAAGTAATAGTGCTAATACTAAGCATCCAAGTATCCAGAGAATAGAAGCAATTGAATGTGTTGTGGCTGTTGGCGCAAACTGTGCTTGTGCCTTGTTTGCACGTTCTGTAACAGAATTTTCTTCGTCCCTAAGAGGCACACCCATATCTATCAGTAGTTGTGATAAATCTGTACTATCTACTGATTTGGCTTCGCGTTTATTCTGTTCCTCAAGAAGTGCTTCTAGCCATGAGTCGTCAGCTGTGTCGTTGATGCTCGCATGAATGTCATTGGCAGCAGTTGAGCTCAGTACTTCTTGAGCCATTGATGAATGTTCTGTTGTAGTATGCTCGGTAGGGGATGCTACAAATTGCTCTTGGCTTTTATTATTGGTTTTAGAAAATGTGTTTGTCGAGTTGTCAGTTGCCGTCGCAGAATTGGTATCGCTCACTTGCGTCAACCAAGCATCCATGCTGTCTAGTGAGTCGTATTCTACAATGCTGTCTTCTGGCTCATCGATATCCATATCATCATAGATTAAGTCATCATGAATCAATATATCAGCTGAACGTTTTTTATGGAGTGAGGACTTTGCAGTATTTGATATATTAGATGCTTGATTACGACTATTGGTGGAGCTTTCAGGTCGATTACTCAGCTTGGATTGCGCATTTTGATGTGCTGTAGCAGTATGTTGAGTGGAGGAGCTGTTGGGGGTATCAGGGGTTACGATAAGGTGTTGATTGACCGAAAAACTTTCTTGGCACTGAGTACAGTTAATAGTAGCATTGGCTTTATTTAGTTGATTCTGTTGCACTTTAAAGCAAGCTTGGCAATGAGGGCACTGGGTTTTCATTGGGGTGGTCATAGGGTCGAATCCAAAAAAGTATGGTTATCTATACCGCTTAGCCACTCACCAACAGCTACCATGCTTTTTGAAATTCTATAAATCATGAGCAACGACAGAGTGGCGCCAAACCTGTGACGTTTGACTGCCCTCTATCGTAACAGATGTAATTAAATGTTGCTAGCTAGTAAATGTACCAGATAAACGCTGCCAATGCTGGTCCTCTTGCGCGGTAAAGGCATGCTTTGGATCGAGTGCAAAATAGGGTTGATAAGCTTCCATGACTTGTTCAGTCTGTGACTCGATTAAACCTGCCAATACGATGCGACCTTTCGATGCAATCAATGTCGAAAAGTAAGGTGCTAAGCCAATTAAGGGTTTGGCCAAAATATTGGCGACAATCACTTCTACAGGCAAAACATCATGCTGTGCGCAGTAATCTGTGAACTCTTCGGGCAAGAACGCTTGCAGACGGTCACCGACATGATTACGCACTGCATTTTGATTGGTTGCGAGTACAGCTTGTGGATCGATATCGACTGCATACACTTGGCGTGCACCTAATAATAGAGCGGCGATACCCAAAATACCTGAGCCGCAGCCATAGTCGATGACCACTTTATCTGTCAGGTCTTGCTCTGTTAACCAGTCAAGACAAAGACGAGTCGTGGCATGATAGCCAGTACCGAAAGCTAAGCCTGGATCCATAATGATATTGGTTGCCTCTGGATTGGGCGGTGTGAGCCAGTCTGGCACAATCCACAAGTCATTAGCGCATTCGATAGGATGGTAGTTACTCATCCATTCGCGCTCCCAATCCTTGTCATCAACAGCCGTTAGCCAGATACGAGTAGCCTGTACTTGTGCGGCAATTTCATGACTAAGCTGCTCAACAGCCTGACGGCTACCATCATCAGTAGTGGCATCAAATAGCCCTGTCAGTATGACTTCATCCCATAGCGGTGACTCACCGGGAAGTGGTTCAAACAAAGGCTGATCACCTGCATCATCTAAGGCAATAGATAGTGCGCCAGCTTCTAATAAAAGCGCTTCAGCCAAATCGACGTTTGATTTTTCACATTGTAAATGCAGTTGTTGCCATGCCATAACGATAACCCTAAGCTAAAAAAATAAATGTATGTTTTGGATAAATGATAACTGTAGTGGGCGGTTATTAGCGTAAAGCTCGTCTTGCTTCACTAACGACGCGTGAGTTACCTTGAGCTTGCCCTGATTGTAAAATGATTTGCCACAGCGCTCGTCTACGACTGGCATTTTGAGAAACACTAAGGCCACGACGTGCCATCGCTTCTGCCTTACGAGGTTGGTTCTTTTTCAATGCCACTTGCGCCAGATAAAAATATACGGCAGACGACTTGGGGGCCAAGCGCTGTGCACGGGTAAAGCTGTTTTCAGCATTCGTTAATTGTCCTGATTTCAGTTGATTAACGCCTACCTGCATCAAGTTACGAAATGCAGGCAAGTTACTGTTATTGCTTGCTGATTGTTGAGAGCGTTGCTGTGAGTTTTTTCTTGCCTGCTCTAGTAGATCATTGTGTGACGGTACGGCCGGCTCAGAGATGATATAGGCATTGCGCGATGGTATGGCAATACCCAGATTAGGCTCTGTCACCACTGGAGTAGGCGGCTCAAATACAGGCGTTTCTTGTGTCAATGGGTTCGGCGACTCGAGCTTTTCGGGTGGAGTATAAGGCTCAATAGGGTATTCGTTCTCATCATCTGCTTCAACGATGGGTGCCTGAGTCACAGTGGTGGTCGATGTCACTGGTGGCTGTGATGATGGGGTTGTTTGAATAGGTGTTGTTTTCATCGCAGCTGAGCTATCTGGCGCAGTCTGGCATGCGCTGAGGCTTAGCATACTACAAACGATGCCGACTATAGCTAGAGCATTCACTGGCGCAAATTTTTTCTGCCACCAAGACATTGTTTGTGTCACAGAGGCAGACTGCTGTAGAAATGAGACCATATTGAGACCTTTTTTAAATATCAGACGCTACATATTAAAAACAATATTAAAACCATTCAATAGCACGGTCATACCACGTATCAGCGCGGTTTTGACCTTCATTATTTTGTCCATTACTGCCCTCTGAATCACCAGCATCAACCGCTTCACCATTTGGGATATCTAGACCTTCGCGACGACGTTGCTCATTGATTGCACTCTGCTGATTTTGGAATTGAGATTGCTCGCGAGCACGATCTTGTTGATACAAGCTAAGCGCGCAGCTACTGGCTTCCTCTGGTAAATGTGCTGACATGACAGGTAAGTAGCGAGCATTGGCACAACGTTCATTAGACAGCTTGCCTGAGTTGTTTTCGAGCCACAACCATTCGATACCTTCTGGCTCTGGTAGCGCTACTGGAGTGAGTTTGAGGCGTTTCATATAATCGACCCAAACCGGTAGCGCACCAGTACCACCACTCAAGCCAATGGGCTTGTTGTCATCACGACCAACCCAAACGACACTGACATAGTTACCACTGTAGCCTGCAAACCAAGCATCACGGTAATCATTGGTAGTGCCCGTTTTGCCGGCGAGATTCAGATTGCTGCCAAGTGATTGAGCTCGTCTGGCGCTACCATTTGACACCACCTGCTGTAATGCAAAGTTCGTCAAAAAGTTGGTCTCAGGTGGAATACTACGCTGAGTATTGAGTCCGGTACGTTGTAAAATACGACCGCGATCATCAATAACCGTGCGAATACTATGAATAGGCGTGCGGAAACCGCCAGTCGCAAAGACTTGGTAAATACCTAACATGTCCATCGGGCTCAAATTGACAGACCCTAATAACGCTGATGGATATGGCGGTATTTCTTCTTTAACGCCCATGCGTTTTAGTTGTTTGGCAAAGGTATCAATCCCAAATTCCATACCCAAGCGTACCGCCGCTTGGTTATAAGATTGCGACAGTCCTGTGGTCAGTGGTACATAGCCATGATCACGGTTGTCGTAATTCTTAGGACTCCAATCGGTACCATCATTCAGATTGACTGTGATAGGTGAGTCATCCACCGAGCTTGCTAAGTTATAACGACCACTCTCAAGCGCGGTCATATAAATGATTGGCTTCAATAAAGAGCCGACTTGACGCTTGGCATCGACGGCGCGGTTAAAGCCTGTGAACTCACTGCCACTACCGACGACAGACACCAATTCGCCAGTTTCAGGATTGGCACTGACGAGCGCGCCTTGTAAGTCTTTGGTTTTGCTACCGCTACGGCGCAGCTCGCCCAGTTTTCTATCAACCGCCTTATCTGCTGCCAACTGAGCAATAGGGTCTAGGGTACTAATGATGATTAGACCTTCATTTTTGAGATCATCAGAGTAATAGACATCATTGAGCTCACGTTTGACGATGTCCAAAAAGTCAGGGAACTGGCTCTTGCCCTCAGCAGGCTTGTCCACGATACCGAGCGGCTGTTTTAAGGCTTTGTCATAGTCCTCTTGACTTAGCGTGCCCATTGCGAGCATGTTACCAAGCACCACGTCACGACGAGCTTTCGAATCATTTGGATTACGACGTGGGTTGTAAATACTTGGGCCTTTTGCCATACCAACTAGCATGGCTTGCTGATCTATACGCAGCTCGTTAAGTGGTTTATCAAAATAGAACTGTGAGGCCAAACCAAAACCATTGATAGAGCGATTGCCGTTTTGACCCAGATAAATTTCGTTCAAATAAGTCTGTAAAATTTCATCTTTACTATAATGCAGCTCAAGCAGTACCGCCATCAACGCCTCATTGGCTTTGCGTTTGAGGGTGCGATCAGAGTTGAGGTAAAAGTTTTTGATCAGCTGCTGGGTGATGGTCGAGCCACCTTGTCTAGCACCACCAGTAAAGTTATTGATTACGGCACGGGCGATACCGCGTATCGAGACGCCTTTATGCTCATAAAACGCGCGATCCTCGGTGGCAATCAATGCATCAATCAGTGGCTGAGGCACGTCATCTAAAGAGACAACCATTCGATCTTCGTTACTGTCTGGATAGATACCACCGATACTCACTGGCTCTAGACGAATGATGCCACTTTTGGCAGGTAAGGTGCTTTGAATAGAGTCAACTTTATTGCCAGCAAGGGTCATTTTAATGACTTGCTCAGCATCTATATCGCTTGAGCTATAGGTAAAGCCGCGCGTATGGATAAAATAAGTATTACCCGATCTATGATAAGTGCCAGTACGATCATAAGACTTGTTGCTTTGATAATTAAGCAACTCTAGCCACGTTTTCATCGTATCTCTATCGATATTGGCACCCTGATATAGCTCAAGTGGCTGTGAGTACACTTTAGCTGGAATGTCCCAGCGCTTGCCTTCAAACTTATGGGTAATGGTGCGATCAAGCTTGACCAAATACAGTGCAAATAGCACCATGCCAGCGATGATGGTAATTAAGAGAAGACTACTAAATACCAAGCCGCGCTGCTGTGAAGGTAAGGCATTCATAGCAGGCTTAGATGATGGTGATAGCTTGGTATTTGGTAACTTAAAATTGGATTTTTGCACGGATGTCGCACCATTTTTGGATAAAAAACTGCCTCATAATGACGCAAATTGACAAATTTTTCAATCTATCATCGTTAGCGAGGGCATTCATTGGTATTAGACCATAAGCAATGGTACTGCCTAGGGTGATTGCTTGTAGTATAATCTCTACTAAAATACTGATACTCATAGTCAAGTATCAGCATCTTTCAATTGGGTTAATAAACGCCATGTAAGATAACAATCTATGATAAGTACCATGATGTATTTTGTATGAATCCGCCGTTGCTAGTTATTTGCTATTAGCCATTTGTTATCAATATTGTGCTACTAACAATAGTGATATTCATGTGATGAAAAGTGGCTCTGTTGCACGACGTACAGTACAGTCAATCAGAGCAAGTTTGCCTTAAATGAATGCATTTTGAGCAAGCCTGTCAAAGGAAGTAAGCGCGACTATGTCTAGTATCCCATCATCAGTATCATCTGCTACCAATCATCCTTATAAAGACAACTCCATCACTGATGGCTTGGTGCTACCCCTTGCTGATCACTGCTTCCATTGCGGTGATCCAGTGCCTCAGCCGCCGTTTCATACTGAGATTCTAGGCAAGTCGCGTGAGATGTGTTGTATGGGCTGTCAGTTAGCAGCTCAGAGCATCGTAGAGGCTGGTCTTGAGCAATATTATCTTGACCGTTCGGAGATTAACCGTACAGCAAGCTTACCGACCCAGCTGACGCGTCTTGAGGTATATGATCATGACGAGATAAAGTCGCAGTTCGTATATGCGCAAGATGGGCTGTCGGTGGCGGAGCTGTCTGTTAATAATTTGCGCTGTGCGGCCTGTACATGGTTGATTGAGTCGCGTCTCGATGAGCTAGAAGGCATTAGTAAGTGTCAGGTGAATTTGACCAACCAGCGTATGCGGGTCATTTGGAATGAAGATAAGTTACCGATTAGCCGCATTTTAGCGGTCATCAATGAGATTGGCTATGATGCCAAGCCTTATCGGCAAGATACCCATGAAGCCATGCTGGCGCGTCATAACAACCAAATGCTATTGCGTCTTGGTATCGCGGCACTCGGTTCAATGCAGGCAATGATGTATGCCGTTGCGCTTTATTTTGGTGAATATAGCGACATGTTGATATTTCAGCGTGACTTTTTGCGTTGGGTGTCTTTATTTGTTAGTACGCCTGTTTTCTTTTATGCCGGTATTCCTTTCTTTACCTCCGCATGGTCAGCGATTCGTGCGCGCCAGGTCAATATGGATGTGCCTGTTAGCCTTGCTTTGATTATCACCTTCTTTGCCAGTTTATACGCCACTATTACTGGGCAAGGGGAGACATACTATGACTCTGTCAGCATGTTTATTTTCTTTTTGCTGGCAGGACGCTATATCGAGCATAATGCCCGTCTAAAAGCTGCGACCATGGCCAATGATCTGGTCGTAGTAGAGCCAGTATTGGTACAAAAAATGGCTGAAGACAAATCAGCAGCAGAGCGTATTTTGCAGCAGATCAGAGACAATGCGTCTCAACAAAGTGACCCCATCGAAAATGAGGTGAAAAAGGCATCAGATGCGACGACAGAAATGATGCCTAACTTTATGAAGGGTGTTGATGCCAATGTTCATCAGCTCACATCGGGTATTGCTCAAGATTGGCAGCAGTCACGTAACCAACAGAATGTGACAGCACAGTTAGAAGGTGATGTAGTATCAAAGCAGATGGTGACGGCTCATAGCTTGCAAGTGGGTGACATTATTTTGGTTGAAGCGGGTTCTGAGATTATCAGTGACGGTATTTTGTTAAGTCCTACTGCAACAGTCTCGCAAAGCCTACTGACAGGCGAAGGTGATTTAATCATTAAGTCCCAAGGCGATTATATTGTTGGCGGTGCGCAAAACGATAGCCAGCCGTTTGAGATGTTGGTGACGGCATTACCAAAAGACAGTCAAATAGGGCTGATTGATAGACTGATGAACCGCGCCATGAGCGAAAAGCCTAAACTTGCACAGCAAGCAGATAAACTGGCACGTTGGTTTGT
This sequence comes from Psychrobacter sp. C 20.9, assembly GCF_001921765.1. Classification (NCBI taxonomy): domain Bacteria; kingdom Pseudomonadati; phylum Pseudomonadota; class Gammaproteobacteria; order Moraxellales; family Moraxellaceae; genus Psychrobacter; species Psychrobacter sp. C 20.9. Next base: position 71,985 of record NZ_MRYC01000010.1, read on the forward strand.
GGCGCGTATCTTAGTGCTATCAGTTTTAGTGTTTGTTGGCTGGTATATCGTTGACCCAAGCCAAGCTATTTGGGCAACGGTGGCCGTATTGGTTGCCACTTGTCCTTGCGCCTTGTCATTGGCGACGCCAATTGCCTTGACTGTTTCAACCAATCGTCTGGCAAGCTATGGTTTTTTGACGACGCGTGGGCATACGCTGCAAACATTGGCTGAAATTACACATGTTGCTTTTGATAAAACAGGTACGCTTACTTATGGGAAGCCAAATTTATTAAATATTGAGATAATCGAGCCAGTAAACCAGACTGATTCTGATAACTCAGCATCAACAGCACAAAAAGATAAACTATTGGCAATCGCAGCTGCCCTAGAAGTAGGGAGTCGTCATCCGATTGCACACGCGCTGCTTACCGCTGCCTATCAGTTACATCTGCCACCGACGAGGGCCATGCAGCATTATCCCGCAGGCGGGGTAGAAGCCATGATTGATGGCATGGTATATCGCATTGGTCATGTGAATTTTGCGTTAGATAAAACCAGTGGCAGTGCCAATGAGGTCAATACGAACAATGATTTGAACATTGACTTGGTCGCTCAGCGTGCCAGCTCAGTGGTTGTTTTATCGAGCCAGAAACCTGATACAAATGACTGGCAAGCGCTGGCGTGCTTTTATTTTAATGATAAGGTACGTGATAGTACCCAATCGATGCTCGATACGCTCAAAGGTCTATGTATTGAGTCTGTGATGTTGACGGGGGACCCAAGCCCGCAAGCGCTCGTGATGGCTGAGAATTTAGGGATACAGTCAGCTTATAATGGTCTATCACCGACTGATAAAGTCAATCATATTCAGCAGTTGCAATCTAAAGGCGCTGTCGTACTGATGGTGGGTGATGGCATCAATGATGCACCAGTGTTAGCAGCGGCTGATGTGTCCACCTCGATTGCTGGTGCAGCAGATCTGGCACAAGTATCTAGCGACAGTATTATTTTGAATGGACAGATCGAAGCCATCACTGCTGCCAAACGTATCTCTGATAAAACCGAACGTATTATCAAGCAAAACTTCCGCTGGGCTTTGGCTTATAATAGTATCGTGCTGATACCAGCGGCTTTAGGGTATGTACCACCTTGGCTTGCTGCCATCGGCATGTCACTTAGCTCATTGTTTGTGGTGTTAAACGCGCTACGCCTAAAGCGGGCTTAGTTGAACTACAGCTCTCAAAGTTTGCTCATAAAAAAACCGCCTGCAACTATCAATAGCTCAGGCGGTTTTTTATACAGATTTACTATCGAATTATTTGATTAGTCTTGTAGATAGCTGAGCAGACGCATAAATTCGATATACATCCAAACTAGCGTGGCAAGAATACCAATACTAAATAACCATTCGTAGTCTTCTGAGATACCCATAGCAACACCGCGATCGATATTGTCAAAATCTAATAATAGCGTAAAAGAAGCGATAACAATCACAAACAAGCTAAAGCCGATAGCGATAGCACCACCTTCAAACAAAAACGGCAAAGTTGAGCTAAATACTAAAGACAGTACCCACTGTGCTACATAAACTAGCATGATAGCGATAACGGCTGAGGTCACGATAGAGCGGAACTTTTCAGTGACCTTAACCAAACCTGAGCGATACAGCCCTAGCATGACCGCTGCTGTGACGAAGGTCGCACACATTGCAGTGACCGGTACTGTTGGATACATTCTCATAAAAAATAATGAGATACCGCCCAAAAAGATACCTTCTAGCAATGCGTAAGGCACCGCCAACGTCTTTGCTTTTTGTGGCTTAAAGGTGATAACAAGTGCGAGAACAAACGCAGCAATCATGCTACCAAAGGCCGCCATCGTAATAAAACCTTGCGATAAACCTGCCATAAGCGCATAAAAGAAAAAGCCCACACCAGTAATCGCTGATAACCCAAGTAACAGGCTGGTCTTTTGAATAACGCCTTTGACCGTCATTGGATTACCGCCGATCGCAAGTTCTGCGCGACTGACAATAGGATTGGCCATACATAAGTCCTTAATAATAAAATATAAAAATAGAGATGCTGCTACTTTAGCAAAACCGCCATTATTGTCAACTGTGTTTGCGTGACAGCCATTACAGCTTGAGCTACCAAGGCTGATTGGTCAGTAGTCAGTGCATATTGCAACCAAAAATAGATAGATGGTAGAAAAACCAATAATCTAAGCAAACGAGCAAGTCCCAATAAGGCATTTGATAGCTTTTATATGGGGTCTGTTACGACAGTTAACAACGATAATTCATAAACATGCTAGTCTAAGCGCGCATTTATCGCTATTATTGCCCTGTACTTCACCGTTATACCGAGTCGTTTTATGGAAAACTCAGCGCAGTCAGCAAGATTGCCACACTTACATGAGTCAGAGCTGTTCCACGCTATCAAAAATCCTGCTTTTAGGCGTATTGGCTTGATGGGCCGTGCTGGTAAACGCAGTGTCACGCGAAGTCTGGTACAGATTGCCCAAACCATCAACGACATGAATTTGACGTTGATCATGGATGTACAAACGGCCAACTTACCAACGCTTAACCTCACAGAAGTAGAAAGAGTCAAAATCGTTAAACGTGGCTTGATTGGTGAGATTTGCGATTTGGTCATCGTTGTTGGTGGTGATGGGTCGATATTGCATGCTGCCGAAGCACTGGCACGCTACCGTGTCCCAGTATTAGGGGTTAACCGTGGTCGTCTCGGGTTTTTGGCAGATGTCAAACCTGACGAAGCAGCATTTAAGCTACGCCAAGTATTGATGGGCGATTATCAGCTGGATCATCGGTTTTTATTGACGATGGAGATACGAGAAGGGCGCAAAATCATTCATGAAGACATGGCGCTAAACGACATCGTACTGCACGCTGGTAAATCGGTACATATGATCGATTTTCAGATGAAGATTGACGGACATGATGTTTATAGACAGCATAGTGATGGCTTGATAGCAGCGACACCGACTGGATCGACTGCCTATGCCTTGTCCGGTGGTGGCCCCATCATTCATCCGAGTATGGATGCGATTTGTCTGGTGCCTATGCATCCACATACGTTGTCTAGTCGCCCGATTGTTGTCAGTGGTAATAGTGAGGTCTGTATTCGTATTCACGAAGACAATCGCACGCAGCCGATGGTCAGCGCAGATGGCAAACCAAGCGTACCGCTTGAGCAAGAACAGCGCTTATATATTCGTAAGCATCCTGATAAGCTCACTTTACTGCATCCGCCTGGATTTGACTTTTATGAAGCCTGTCGTACCAAGCTGCACTGGAACGTACATGCCGAAGAATTCAGTCTGGATGTCGATGATGATATTATAGATGATGAATGAGCGTATCTATTAGAGCATGTTTTCAAATCGTCCAATAGCCATCAAAAAATATGATGAAAAAATAGTAGTGGAGAGTAGACAAGATGGATAAACAAACAATACTAGCCAGTCTAACACCGGAAGTGGTTGATAAATTCCGCATGGCGATTGAGTTAGGTAAGTGGCCTGATGGTCGCAAAATTACCGCTGAGCAGCGAGAAACTTGCATGCAAGCAGTGATGGTATGGGAGCACGAGCACCTACCACCTGCTGAGCGTACGGGTTATATCCATAAGCCAGTAAAAGAGGACGGTTCTATCGTGGGCGCTGAGTGTGACGTCGAGCACGAGCATCATTATCCTAATATGCCGAACCCGAAAGGGGCGGTACAACCTGTGAAGTTTCGTAATAAATAGGACTATAAACAGTCAATAAAAAAGCCACGCTCATTAGCGTGGCTTTTTTTACTTTATTAATTATTCAATCACGACACATATTTAAATTGCAGTTGTGTCGACACTAGGACGAACCGTTAGCGGATTTTTTTGCATTAAAAATCCTTGCCAGCCCCAATGCAAAAAGTTGCGAATATTAGCATGGTCAGTACCGTTAGGCGTTGCTTGCACTTTGGCATAATGTTCGCCGAATAGTTTTAGCGTATCCAGTTGATTCAAACCGTGATGCTTTGCGAACCCAAAAATCTTTGCACTACCTTCATTTTCGCCAGCTACATTATGTACCATACCGTTGACAAATGGGGCAGGAGAATAGCGATAAAAATCATCGATAAAGCTGATGACATCATTGAATCCAATGGCTTTTTTATTCAAACCATTAAGTAGAGCCGATACATCTGATTGGCGGATACTCATAAATAAATGACCTCAGAGCAGTTTAAAAAATAAAAAATATAATGCTTATGTATGCTCATTAGTCGTTGAGCATTAAGTATTATAGATTAGCGATTGAAGTAGTCTTCGTCATCGAACGACGGCGAAAAATTGCCTTGCTCAAGATGTTGCATTTGCGACTGTACAGAGCGCTCATGCTGGATACGTTGATAAATCTCTTCGCGATGTACGGCAATATCTTTAGGTGCATTTACACCGATACGTACTTGATTGCCCTTGACGCCCAATACCGTCACACTGACTTCATCGCCGATCATTAGCGTTTCGCCCACACGGCGTGTCAAAATTAACATGCGTCACACTCCTTATGTCGCATCAACAGATTATTACTCATCAGATTACTTCTCAATTGCAGAACATCACCGCAGCACTCAGTAAGTAATATATCAATAATTACCATACTCGACATTGTGCAAACCACGGCAATGTTAGGTAGATTCATTTAGCCCAAATGAAAGCCCCATTATAGGTGGCATAACAGATACTGTCACGGTTTTTCACAAAACTATTAGGTAAATGCTCATTTCAACTATGCTAAAAAATAAAATAGGATCTAAAAAGATCCTATTTTATTTAAGTACTGTTTTTATTTGGAGGCTATTTGTTTAAACGAAACGCTATTTATTTACATACGATGCAAAGTTGTCAATAGCGGTTAATAGATAACCATCAATGCTAAAGCTGTATTTTAACAGTTTTTTGGCATTATAGCCCAGCAATTTTGCTCTCGCCGTCTTCACGGTCAAGACCAAAGGCAGTATGCAATGATTTGACCGCTTTTTCTAAGTGTTGGTCTTGAATCAAAACAGACACTTTGATCTCGCTGGTCGATATCATTTGGATATTGATATTGTTCTCAGCCAATGTTTGGAACATGAGGCTGGCAACTCCTGCGTGTGAGCGCATACCAACACCAACTAGTGAGACTTTGACCACTTCGCTGTTGCCTGATATTTCTTTGGCACCAATCTCGTCTTTGACTTCTTCATTAAGCACTTTTAGCGTCTTGTCCAAGTCAGTACGATTGACGGTGAAAGTAAAGTCAGTGGTACCATTATCCGAGAGGTTTTGGACAATCATATCGATTTCGATATTGGCGCGGCCAATTGGGCTTAAGATAGCAGAGGCGATACCAGGATGATCGGGTACACCGCGCACTAAGATTTTTGCTTCGTCTCGGTTGAATGCGATACCTGAGATGATTGCCTGTTCCATATTGTCTCCTTCGTCTATCGTAATTAGGGTGCCCACGTTGTTTTGAAACTCTTGGTCAAAGCTACCGTCAGTGTTTTCATCAAAGCTAGATAGGACGCGTAGGGGTACGCCGTATTTGCCAGCGAATTCTACTGAGCGAATCTGTAGGATTTTGGAGCCAAGACTTGCCATCTCAAGCATTTCTTCAAAGGTAATTTTTTCAAGCTTTTTGGCTTTTGAGGTGACGCGAGGGTCAGTGGTATAAACGCCATCAACGTCAGTATAAATTTGACATTCATCAGCACCCAAAGCCGCCGCAATCGCAACGCCTGTCGTATCAGAGCCGCCGCGTCCCAATGTGGTGGCATTGCCTTCTTCATCAATACCTTGAAAGCCTGCCACAATGACGATATTGCCGGCATCTAGCTGCTCGCGTATGTTTTTATCATCGATGCTTTCGATACGGGCTTTATTATGGGCGTTATCGGTTTTGATCGCGACTTGACGACCAGTCATTGAACGCGCACCAATACCAAGCTCTTTAATCGCCATCGCGAGTAGTGAGATAGAAACCTGCTCACCGGTTGAGACCATCTGATCGTATTCACGTGGGTCAGGGTTGTTACTGATTTGGCGTGCTAGATCAATCAAACGGTTGGTTTCGCCGCTCATGGCTGAGACCACGACCACGACTTGATGACCATTGTCATGCCAGCGTTTGACGCGTTTGGCGACGTTTTTGATGCGGTCGATACTGCCCATCGAGGTGCCGCCGTATTTCTGTACTATTAACGCCATAAAAATCTACCTATTATTCATTAATGACCTTTTATTCTCATGGATCAGTCTCAATGCGACACGTGTCCATGCGTGTATAGATAAAGCCAGATTGTAAGAGTTATGCCCTATATGTGTCATTCGTTTATTGGTACTGCATCAACTGTCATGAATGAGCAATATTGTCAAACGTTGACCTTTATACCATATCTACCGCATAACTTTAAGTATCAGTACCGCTTAGATGTATGGCGATTGGTTATAGTTGCTATAACCAATCACGTATTTTATACCCAGTAAACCAGAGTAAGGCGCTGAGTTACTGGGCTTTTTATGATTAGCTAAGCTGGGTTTCAATCCAAGCAGGTAGGGCATTGATGACCGCAGTACTGTTATCAGACTTTGGTGCGCCGCCCTGTGCGTAATCAGGTTTACCGCCACCTTTTCCGCCAAGCTCACTGGCTAAATGACGAATGATATCACCCGCTTTGATTTTAGCAGTAACAGATTTTGCGACACTCGCGGCTAGTGCTAATTGGTCATCTTTATCACCAATTAATACAATCACACTATCAGGCAGTTTTGATTTGATATCATCCATCAGCGTGCGGATGGATTTACCATCGATACCGCGTAAGGTGCTGATAAGCAGAGGCGTTCCTGCAATCGTTTGTACGTCATCGAGTAGGTTGGCAGCTTGGGCACTGGCGATTTTTTGTTGCAAACGCTCTAGTTGTTTTTCAAGCTCGCGTTGCTTATCTGCCATGGTACGCACACGCTGGGCAACTTCAGGACGTTTGACCTTTAGCTGGCTTGCCAACTCGCTTAGTTGCTGCTCGCTTTGCTGAATGTTTTTGACCGCGTTCATGCCCGTGACGGCTTCAATACGGCGGATGCCAGCAGCGATACCTGACTCGCTGGTGATTTTTAGCATACCGATATCACCAGTACGCTTTACATGTAAACCGCCGCAAAGCTCGATAGAGAAAGGCTTACGCTGACCATCAACGACACTGTCTGTACCCATGGTGAGTACGCGAACGTCAGTGCCGTACTTTTCGCCAAATAATGCCATCGCGCCTTGATTCATGGCTTCATCAATCGACATGTGTTCAATACGAGCAGGAGTGTTGGCTTGGATTTGCTCATTGACGAGACGCTCTACTCGCATGATTTCAGCAGCACTGACAGGCTTATCATAAGCAAAGTCAAAACGCAGTACGTCGCTTGAGACTAATGAGCCTTTCTGCGTGACTTCATCACCCAAGACTTCTCTTAGTGCTGCATGTAATAGGTGAGTGGCAGAGTGGTTTTTGGCACTGGCTGCACGAATGCTTGAAAGCACGTGGGCATCCGCCGTTTGCTTGGGTTTGATATCACCCATGGTCACCACACCATAATGAATGATGGCTTGACCAGATTTTTTGGTATCTTGTACTTCAAAGACACCTGATTCGGTACGGATTTCACCAAGCTCACCCACTTGACCACCGCCTTCGGCGTAAAATGGCGTACGATCAAGTACCACCACGCCTTCTGTGCCTTCCGTTAGGCTATCAGTTGAGTTGCCATCTTGATAAAGCGCATCGATGGTCACGCCGTCTTCTTCAAGCTGCTCATAACCAACAAAGACGGTTGGCGTCTCGACTTGGATGACGCTACTGTAATCGACATCGAACTTACCTGCATCACGAGCACGTTCGCGCTGTGCTTGCATGTGCTCATCGAACTCCGCTTCATCAATGACAATACCGCGCTCACGCGTGATATCTGCTGTCAAATCGATCGGGAAGCCATAAGTATCATACAGTTTAAAGGCGGCTTCGCCAGATAGCGTATCGCCATCTTTTAGACCTTCAAGCTCGCTGGCAAGCAAACGCAGACCTTGTGCCAATGTTTTGGCAAACTGCGCTTCTTCTTTTTGAATCGCATTTTCGATCACGTTTTGTTTTTCTACTAGCTCTGGATAAGCACTGCCCATTTCAGCCACGAGTGGCTCAACCATTTTATAGAAAAACTCACTATCAGCGCCAAGCTTGTTGCCATGACGTACCGCACGGCGAATGATACGGCGCAATACATAGCCACGACCTTCGTTGCTCGGTGTGACGCCATCAGCAATCAAAAAGGCCACAGCACGGATATGATCGGCAATGACTTTTAGTGATGACTGCTGTTCATTGTCAATCTCTAAGATCTCAGCTGCCGCATCCATCAAATGGGTAAACAGATCGATCTCATAGTTACCATGGACGCCTTGCATGATAGCGCTAATACGCTCAAGCCCCATGCCAGTATCGACACTGGGCGCAGGTAGCGGCAATAGCGTGCCGTCTTTTTGGCGATTGAACTGCATAAAGACGCAGTTCCAAATCTCGATGTAGCGATCACCATCTTCTTCTGGCGTACCGGGCAAGCCGCCTTCGATCTCAGCGCCATGGTCATAAAACACTTCGGTGCAAGGGCCACAAGGACCGGTGTCGCCCATGGTCCAAAAATTGTCTGAGGCGTACGGTGCCCCTTTGTTATCACCGATACGAATGATGCGCTCACTTGGCAGACCAATGGTTTTGTGCCAAATATCAAAGGCTTCGTCATCAGTCTCATAAATGGTGACATACAGACGATCTTTATCAATCGCGAGCCACTGATCTGAGGTCAAAAACTCCCAGATATACTCGATACCTGCTTGCTTGAAGTAATCGCCAAACGAGAAGTTGCCAAGCATCTCAAAAAACGTATGATGGCGGGCAGTGTAGCCAACATTGTCCAAGTCATTGTGCTTACCACCAGCACGGACACACTTCTGCGAGGTCACAGCACGTGTATAGTCGCGCGGCTCCATGCCCAAAAAGGTTTCTTTAAACTGATTCATACCGGCATTGGTAAATAACAATGTCGGATCATTATGCGGAATCAAGCTAGACGATGAAACTTGGGTGTGCTGCTTGCTTATAAAAAAATCGATAAAGGCTTGGCGAATATCGGCTGAGCGAAATGGCTGGCTCACAGCGGCTCCTTACTGACGGATAGAATTGAGTAAATGACATAAAATAATTTTGCAAGCGATTTTAGCACAAACGCCTAAGCTCTTGGTACAAGAGTTACAACTGCTCGTTATAGTCCATTCATGATTTGCCAATCATATAGGGTGCATCATGGTGAATTGGTCAAAATTGCCGCATCAGTCTCATCAAGCTTGTCTTTGATTAATGGATCAGACTCAATGACCTGCACTGGCAAGTAGCGCAATTGCAATTTAATAGGCAAGTATTTGGGGAAGTTTTCTGCCATATCTTTGGTAATCACATCCTCGATCTGCTGCACATCTTGTGAATTTGGACTGGTCTCACCGCGTACCACGGCACGAATGATTTGAAACCCATTATTCTTATCAAATTGTATGTTGGTCAGTACGTTACCTTGATCGATAAAATGTTCATTAATTGCTTCTTTGACATTGTTTTCAAAGGTCTGCTGCTTGGCATTGCTATTGAGGTTTAGAGTAAGATAAATGCCCAAGCCGACCAGTAACAATAGTGTGACGGCGTTTCGACGGAAAAATATCAAATAGGTGCCCGATTCATAATCATCATCGACCAAGCGCCTGAAGCCTAAAAACCACAGTACCATGGCATTAGTAAACTGAATGGCAATGATGTTGGTCAGGGCCAATAAGGCAGCACCTAGCCCCATCTGTATCTCGCCATTGGCAAATAAAATGCCACTGGCCGCGAGTGGCGGCACCAAGGCGGTGGCTACAGCAACCCCAACAACGGCGACGGACAGGTGCGGAGACACCATCGCATATGCACCAGCCGTACCGCCAGCCAGTGCAATCATCAAGTCCATAGACGTGGGCTGGGTACGAGACAAAATCTCATTGGTCAGCGGTTGACCTTGATGCAATAGACCCACCACAAAGCCGACCAATATCACCAAAAATACCCCCGCTAACACGGTGAGCAACGACTTACGCAACAGTGGCATACGGTAGTCAATAATCGCTAGGGCGACACCTGTAATCGGACCGAGCATCATGGCGACCAACATCGCGCCAATAACCACTGCGGCTGAATTGGTCACCAAGCCATAACTGGCAATAATGGCTGATAGCGTGTTCATTACAAAGTACATTTTACTTGGTAGGGCGTTGGCCTCGATCGTGACACGGACTTCAGGATAGTCTATCTTTTGATCGCTAAACTGCTCGGCAACGAATTGCTTGTAGGATTCTAGCTTGGCTTCTTTCTCCTCTTTGACGGCCTCTTCTTTTTTCTCGTTGTTATCGTCTTCTATCTCTTCTTCATTCGATTTGGCAGGCGTGGACGGTATCAGATCAGAGTCTTCTGCCTCTTCGATGGCAGGATCATTCGCATGAATACTGTGATCAATGGCGATAGGCTCGACCGGTTGACTGACATGATTGTTGGGCGCTTCGGAAGTGTCTGGATTTTCTTGTGTTTGAAGAAAAGCCTCAGACGCTGTCTCTGATGCGTGAGCGGCTGTGTCTGCGTTTGGCCTGGATAATTCAGATTGATCTGAGTCATCATCAGGCGCGTCTAGCGTGGCAATGACGACATCAGGCTCTGGTGAGGTGATGACGATTTTTGTTTCAGAGAGCGACTCCTCTTCACTGTTTTCGGTTGCATACTCCTGTTCAGTGGTCTGTTCGGGTTCATGGGCATCATCAATCCTTCTCTCAGATGTCTCTTTTGTCATATCAGATGGAATCTGAGAAACGGTGTCTGGTTTTTTTTGTTGTGACGTATTATCAGAAGCGGTCATAGCAATTGGGCTTTATTAGTCAGATGAAATAAAACCATTATTGTAATGAAAAATCAGCGACAAGCTGTCTTTTTTTTGTGCAAAAGCAAAGTGCTAGACATGACATTGGGCAAAATAGAAAGAGGTATCGTAGTAAGGGTATGATCGAGGGGCTGAATGTAAAGTGGAATCGGAGTAAAAATTTATAGGAAATGAGTATTAATGAAGATAGCGAAATATGAGTGAGAAATACCCTTATATTAACATGGGTTTTAGAATAAGTCAGCCAAAATGTATGAGGCTGGCGTCTATATTAAATACTTACCTTTAGTGGGGATATGGCGTATAAAGTAACTATACCCACACATAAAGTAAGGATTAAGTCATGAACTGGCCATTATTTGCTGTCATTTACATCATAGCAGGCACTGTCACCACAGGGATTGTCATCATCGGTACGCTCATTATGGGTTTCGATGAGATCGCGCATATGCAAATAGCGGTCGCAGTGGGTGCAGCGGCGTCTATTCCCATCACCATGTTCTTTGCCAAAAAAATCGGTAGCATCACTGGTAACGAAGATGGTCATAAAGTATAACGGATGATCAGATTTTGGCTTGATGCTCAGATGATGTTGGTTCTAATAGTAAAAACGCTAAAGCGTCGCCAAACGTAAAAAAGACCTCAATAGTGAGGTCTTTTTTGGTAGTAAGTGCTGACTTGGTAATAAATGCTGATAGCGATCTAGGTTAGAGCGTTATTTAAGCTCAACGGTTGCGCCATTTTCGATATTGGCATAAACCTCAAGCACATCCCAGTTGGTCAAGCGGATACAGCCATGTGAGGCTTGGCGACTGATACCTTCAGGTTTTGGTGAGCCATGTAGGCCATATGACGGTTTAGATAAGCCCATCCATACCACACCGACTGGATTGTTTGGTCCTGGTGGCAACATATGCACTTTTTTCTGAGCGCCTTCACCGACTGTGGCTTTATACCACGGCATTTTGACTTTATTGACAATCTTATAAGTACCATGTGGTGACGGCGTGTCATCACTACCAACGGTCGTTGGGTAAGTCGCTACCAGTTGGTTGCCATCATAAGCATATAACGTTTTATCAGCTTTGTTAGCGACCACACGGTTGATTCGCTTGTTTAACGCACCACGGGTATTCAGCACAGTGATGGTCTCACCAGCTTTGTATTCTTTGTTCTTATTGAGTTTATCCAAGTAGCGCACATCCATATGGAAGCGCTCACCAAGCATCTCTTTGATATCTTGATAATAAAGCCCTTTCATTTTTGACTTGGCTTCTGCGCCAGCAGGTGTGGTCGCAAAATTGGTATTGATATCATCATCAGTCAAGGTGTAAGTCACAAGCACAGGCTTGGTCGCAGGAATGTTCTTAACCAAGGCATCCCACGTTTTTTGATCCATTTTGCCAGTCGTTGGCAGGCCTTTCATTGCTTGGAAGTTAGTAAGGGCCTTTTTACTGTTCATCCCCCAGCCACCATCGATAGGACCAGGGGAGGCATGGTTCCAATCGAGCAACGCTTGCATTTTGATCGTCATGGCTGAGTTGACTTTCATGTTAGGCGACCAAACAGCGTTGTTTACTTGTTGTGCGTAATTTGACAAGTTTAATGTGGTATATCTCTTACCATCTTTGTCTTCGATATTTTTGATGGTTGGATCATCACTGAAGTCTTGACGCTTTTCACTCTCCGGTAACTCAAAGGCGAGTGGATCAGATGAGTCGATAGAGGAGACATCGCTGGGTGCAGCGACCGCTTGGCCTTCGCTGATATCATCAGTGCTATCAGATTGCTCATCTTTGAGGGTCAACTCAGCAGCGCTCATGTTGTCAGCAGCAGGTGCTGGCGTGCTATTTTGATCGTCTTGCTTAGTGTTGATCAGCTGGTTCATGCTATCAACGGGTTTTGCGTTCTCTGTATTTAACTGTACAGTAGCAGCACCATCTGAGCGACTACGATTTTCTTGCACATTGAGGCTCACCTTTTGAGCAAGGCCTGGCATGGCGTTTGCCGTTCGTACTGGCAATGTGCGAGTATTATCGGCAGTGGCGGCAAGTGCGCCAACGCTGGCACTCATGGCAGCGATAGATATAGCAGTAATAATAGGCTTTATTTTCATCATATTGAATCACTTGTGGTTGCTACTAATGCGGCTATTATGCGCATAATTTGGTTGCTTCGCAAACTTTTGGTCTATCTTTTTGCATTTAGAGTAGGTTAAACGTCAACTGCTGACGTATTCGCTACAGTTGAGTAATATTTTAGCCAAAATGTGTACGGCGACAGGCAGGCTGTTTACGCAAACTCCTCATTATTTTCACTATTTTTTGTGTTAGTAAAAACGACAGTGATTGGCGCTATTTGGCGTTTATGTCTATAATGTATGATTAATTTTTTCATTAATAGATCGATTGTTAGCAAAAAGCCATTTAACCTGCTAATAGTTAATCCATAAGGTGCGATATGTCAGAAGACCAAACAATGAGTGCAGAAGAGTTTCAAAACCAATACTTCAGTGATGATGAGTCTAAGGGCTTAGAAGGTGAGATGGAGTATGATCTAGAAACTGGACTTCTTGGTGAGGATGGCGAACTTGCTAACTTACATGCCGAGTTAGAAGAAGCACGCGAGCAGCTAGTGAGTATTCGCGACTTTATTCGTTTTTCCGTCACACAATTGCGTAACTATGATGTGGTTGTGGCGCAAGGCACGACCGATGAGTTTGCAGAAGCCTCAGCCATTGTGTTGCATTCGTTGTCTTTAGATTGGTCAGCCAATGAGCAAATTTTAGACTGCCGTTTGACCACGTCAGAGAAGCAGGCAGTACTCGGATTATTAGAAGAGCGCATCGCTGAACGTAAGCCGCTGAGCTATCTGATTAACTTGTCATACTTCTGTGATTTGCCTTTTTATGTGGATGAGCGCGTGCTTATCCCGCGCTCGCCAATCGCAGAGTTGATTCGTCAGCAGTTCCATCCGTATTTTGATGTGACTGAACTAGCCAAACCACTGGGTGTCAGCCCGAACGAAAAGTCAGCGGTATTTTATGATCATGGTTTAGATGTGAAGCAGTTGTCGCAGCCTGAGCGTATCTTAGACTTGTGTACTGGCTCTGGTTGTATCGCAATCGCGCTTGCTACCCGTTTCGTTGATGCCTTGGTCGATGCTATCGATATCGATAAAGGCGCGCTGGACGTGGCAATGGTCAATGTCGATCATCATGACCTTGGCCATCAAGTGAACGTAATCGAGTCTGATTTGTTTGCCAAGATACCTGCTGAGAACCAGTATGAGCTTATCGTCACCAATCCACCGTATGTCGATGCGGCTATCATGGCAGATTTGCCGCCTGAGTTTTTATATGAGCCTGAGCATGCATTAGCCGCGGGTCAAGACGGCTTGGATTTGGTACATCGTATTTTATTTGAAGCGCCAGATTACCTTAGCCCAGATGGTTTGCTGGTCTGTGAAGTGGGCGACAGCGAATGGGCATTAAAGCAAGCCTATCCTGAGATTCAGTTTGATTGGTTGAAGTTTGCACATGGCGGACATGGGGTTTTTGCGATTACTTATGATGAATTGGTAGCCAATCGTCAACTGTTTGCCGCTTATGTGCAACTATTAGATAGCATGCAATAGCTGAGTGTGGGTCACAAAATCGATCATATAAAAACTGATCAGCGATAATCATAAAAGGTTGGTCGAACAACCATCAGTCGCGTTTACTTGTTTAAGGACAATTATGGCAGGCAATAGTATTGGGCAGGTTTTTACGGTCACCACTTGCGGTGAGTCACATGGCGCAGGACTTATGGCCATCGTTGATGGCGTACCACCAGGTTTAGCATTATCGGCAGACGATTTACAAGTAGATCTGGATCGTCGCAAACCGGGTACGTCTAAGTATTCAACCCAGCGCCGTGAGTCTGATGAAGTTGAGATTATCTCTGGCGTATTTGAAGGCAAAACCACAGGGACATCCATCGGTCTATTGATTCGCAATACCAATCAAAAATCAAAAGACTATAGCGATATCAAAGATACCTTCCGTCCTGGACATGCCGATTATACTTATAGCATGAAATACGGCTTTCGTGATTATCGCGGTGGTGGTCGTTCGTCAGCGCGTGAGACGGCTATGCGAGTGGCTGCTGGTGCTATCGCTAAGAAGTACTTGCAAGAACGGCTGGGCGTACAAATTCGTGGTCACGTTACCCAAATCGGCAATGAGCATAGTAACGTTCTAGATCCGAGTCAAATTGACTGGGAGTTTGTCAATAGCAATCCGTTCTTTTGTGCAGACAAAGAAGCGATCGGTCGTTTTGAGACCTTGATTGACAACTTGCGCCGTGAAGGCACCAGTTGCGGTGCACGCCTTGATATTATCGCGAGCGGTGTACCTGTAGGTCTGGGTGAGCCAGTATTTGATCGTTTAGATGCCGATATCGCTCATGCAATGATGAGTATCAATGCGGTCAAAGGGGTTGAGATTGGCGATGGTATGGCAGTGGCAGGTCAATTTGGACATAGCGCTCGTGATGAGTTGACCCCAGATGGGTTTGCAGCCAATCATGCGGGCGGTATCTTGGGCGGTATCTCATCAGGACAAGATATCCGTGTCAGTATCGCGCTAAAACCAACGTCTAGCATCACAACTGCAGGCAAGAGCATCAACACCCAAGGGGAAGCAGTTGATATGCTTACCAAAGGTCGCCATGATCCTTGCGTTGGTGTACGAGCCACGCCCATTGCCGAAGCGATGCTAGCGATTGTAGTGCTCGATCACTATCTGCGTCACCGTGGTCAGAACGCGGATGTAAAGCCGCCAGTACAATCGATTACTTAGTATTTTTGCTCTAAAGTAATCAGCCCTTTGTTGTTTCCAGTAGTTTAATACTAGAAATGATAAAGGGCTTTTTTATGTCCCAATAAAATACAGGTGTTACCTAAAAACAATCAACGTGCTGAGCGAGCAAGATATCAGGCTGCCAATCGATATTCATCAATAGCCACGCATTGCTGATGCCGAAAGACCAGTAATAATTGCTGACTAGGAATCGCTAGCCAATGTCCAAACTCAATACTACCGACACCTTGGCTGGATAGTATCTGCGCGCAGTGATGACGACTAAGGCCGATTAGGTGCTTGATGATAGGGTTATCAGTTAATTGACGTGACATAAATGTTCTCCTTCTAATCTGCTTTACGAATTTGATGGTTCAATAGATCTTAGTGCTATCGTAAAATAAAGAAGTAGAAATCCTGTGCAGTCATGATGGAAAATTGATGAACTGTTATCAATGCTTATTTTTAAGCCAGGGGCAGGGTAATGCTAACCATCACACCAGAACGCTGATTTTTACCAGTATCAGTGTTATCAGGTGTAGCTTTATCAGCGCCAATTTTATTATCATTAGCATGGATATTATCAATAGTTACCTGACCGCCATGATGCTCAATGACTTGCTTCACTAAAGTGAGTCCAAGACCGGTACCTTTTTTGAGAATACTATCGGACTGTTTTGAGTCAGCTTTGTGATGTGCTGAACCTGTATCTAGCGTATAGGTTGTATTCTGATTTTTCACTTGCTGAACAGAATGGCTTTGATGAGATAGGCTAAAATAACGATCAAAAGCTTTTTCAATAGCATAATCAGGCAATAGCTTTCCATCATTAAATATATCGATGATTACCGTTCGCGCTGTGCTGTGCAACGAGATATCAACAGTGTTATCAGCAAAATGAATGGCATTATCCAGCACATTTTGTAAGACTTGTACCAACCAAAATTGGTCAGCAAACACACTGGTAGAGGCCAATAATTCTGCTGGTAAGTTTGTAGTGTTTGTCATGTGCTGATCATCGATGTATATATCGATAGGTTGTAGATTCTGCTGTTGCTGCTTAGCGGTATTGTCTTTTATTAGACTCTGTAATAATGGCAGTAGCGGCGTTAGCTGACGACTGAGCTTAAAAGTAGGCTGTTCAACTTTTGCAAGCAACAGTAGTCGGTCGATGAGCTGCTGCATTTTTACGCTTTGCTCACCAACCGTCTCAATGAGCATCTGCCGATCATCCTGATCAAGCATATGACCATCTAGTCCATCATCTTCTAACAGCTCACTACTGGCGCGAATGGCGGTTAAAGGGCTTTTTAACTCGTGAGTGAGTGTATGCACATAATCAGTGACATAAGCACGATTCTCTAGTCGATGCTTCATAGTCTCAATGGTATCTGTCAGGCTGTTTAGCTCATGACCCAGATAAAAATAGGGTTTTTTGGTGTCTTCTGCCAGCGCACTGGTATATTGAGTCACCAAGGTAATACTTTGCTTGAGCCACCATGCGATGAGACCTGCTAAAATGAGGGCAGCAGTGCTGATAAATAGCACTGTGATCAGCATGCGGTTACGTGTGTCGTCCAAATAAGGTAGCACGCTGGCGACAGGTTTGCCGACGCTGACCACGCCAATAATCTCGCCAGACATATTCTTTATTGGCTGTGCGACATACATGACAGAGCCATCACGCTGCTGGTTATCCCGCAGCGTACTTCTGGCACCGTACTGACCTCTTAATGTGAGATAGACATCATTCCAGCGCCCATAGTTTTGTCCTTCATTATTGTCAGGTTGGGGTAGCGAATCATAAATGACCCTGCCGCTGCTGTCTGTTACATATACCCGAAAGCTGCTATAGCTTTTGGTTTGATAGACGGGACCTAAATTATCGTTAATCGCTGGTATGCCTACAAAGGCTGCATCAAGTTGCGCTTGATAAGCCTCATCGTATAGTTGCCCTGTAGATAATGGTATCTGGAGACTGGCCGCAAGTAACTTACTGGTGTCTAGGAGCGTGTCTTCGATGACTTGGTGCGCTGTTGGCTTGACGTAGCCAAACAACTGGGTAAATACAACCACGCCGCAAATGATGAGTACCAAAGCAACTGCAAGCCAAATCCTAAAAAATATACTTAAATTGAGCAGTCGTTTACGTTTAGGAGTTTGCTGCACAGTACCAATGGGATGCAATTTGGCATACCAATTGTTTTGGTCGTTATGAGTATCGCTCTCAGCATTATTGGCATTATGATTCATAAATTAGCAGCTATTATTAAGCTGGACATAATGCGTAACCCAGTCCACGATGTGTATGAATGACTTCAATACTCGTATCAACAGTCGCAAGTTGCTTACGAATCGACTTGATATGGCTGTCTATCGTGCGTGCTAGGCGATGATCAGGATAATCACTAACTGCGTTAAGCAGCTGCTCACGGCTAAAGACTTGATTCGGTGCTTGTAATAAGGTGAGTAAAATTTTGCGCTCAGTATTACTAAGTTCCAGCTTTTGCTCTTGCCACGTTAATGAATAATTAAGCGGTTGATAGTGCCAAACGCCAGATTGGTTTTCAAACGTTAATGCTTGTCCTGATAGATTGTTTGACGAAGTATTATCAGTACTGTCATTTGAGTTTATGATATGAGAGCCTGACTGTTGAATCAGCTGTTCACGTCGCCAAATGGCTTTTAGGCGTGCGACCAATTCACGTGGACTAAAGGGTTTGGCACAGTAATCATCGCCACCCATCTCCAACCCCAAAATACGATCGACCTCATCGCTACGTGCAGTCAAAAATACAATAGGCAAGTCTTTCAAGGCGTCGATATCAGGTGTATGACGTATTTGTTGGCACAGACTCAGACCATCACCATCTGGCAGACCGACATCCATAATGATCGCCGATAGATCTTGTGCTTCATGACTATGCAGCATGGGTAACACACTACTGGCATTATCCAGCCAAGTCATCTGCCAGCCTTCGCGCTTGCAGGTAACCTTGAGTGACATGGCAATCGCAGGATCATCTTCTACCAGTAAAATATGGGTCATAGTCTCTACATCATCTTATAATCTTAGTAAATTATCGTAGCACAAAACAGCAGACTGCTCTTGCTGCTACGAGTCAAATGGTGTGAAAAATTAATGGAAAAGTAGGGCGCTAAATAGACAGTTTGTGAGGTGATCATTTTAATATATTCCATAAAAAAGCCAGCTCAATGGATAAGCTAGCCTCGGTAATACAAACTAAGCGTGATTATCTATTAAGACTAAATCTATTTAAGACCTTTGCAGTTGGCATAGTAGCTCACCGTAGCGGGCCAGTCTGAAAAAACGCCTTGGACACCGACATCCTGCGCTAGTACGTCAATATAATTCATCATATCACCATCATTGTTGATAGCATCTCCAAGACCGCTATAGTACCAATCGCCACCATCGGTTAATGGTCCTGAACGCTCTATCGACCAGGTAATGATTTTTAGACTATTAGCTTTGGCTTGTTTTGCGTATTCTGATGGTTGCATATTTCCCTTACCATCAGTAGTGACTAACAACCACAGTGCTGGAGCAATGGTGTTGATGCCGCGTGCTTTGATATCAGCCAGTGAGTGCTTCCATGTGGTTGCGTCGTTTTTATTAAAGGTTTTATTCTTAGCGGTCTCATTGCTGTCATCAATCAGATAAACGGCATTAGCCCCATAAGCTGGCTCGTTTTTGATCCAGTAATCCAGATCTTCTATATTAAATGACTGGGCAAATACATCACTTGCAGGCACGCCCGCTGCCTTATAAGTATCTATGAGCTGTTGGCGATAATCGTCCAAACGATAGCCGTTAAACGGCATGGTCACGGCTGGTGCTTTTAACTCAGGTGTGTGCTTCGTACCTAGCTTACGAGCCAATGCGATATGCTCTTTTAACGTCAATACCTGACCATTTTGTGAGTACAAATCCGTCCGCCAAGGTGCGGTTGCATTCATATACTCGCTAATGCTGGTTGCTTTTTTATTGGCAGCATCCATCTTACCCGTCAAGGTTTTAAACTGAGCGGCACTGATATCTGAGGTACGGCATTCGATACTATCTGCATTGGTAAGTTTGCCTTTAGCATCCAATATGGGCGGTACAGTGCATTGGTTGGCGAGCGGCGTGGCTAATATATTAGTAGTGGTGTGCAAATCATTTTGCGCATGACGACAGACAAGCTCACCGTCATTGGTAAAAGCGACATCACATTCTAAGATGCCGGCCCCCATTTGTGCTGACGCCACGTAGCTATCATAAGTATGTTCAGGCAGCTGTAATGGCGCACCTCGATGCGCAATAGAGAAGTCTGTCTTACTTGGTAGTTGCCCTTTGCACGCCTGTAGCTCTTCTTTTAGTGGTCCCTCATCCATATCATTGATCAGGTAAAACGGACGCACGCCATAGGTATATGCGACAGGTGAGGACGGTTGTGGCTGTGATTGCGGTTGCGCTGTTGAGGAAGATGCTTTTGATGTGAGCATTGAGCGGCTGTCAGTAGTGCAGCCTACTATCAATAAGGAGCTGATCAGCGTTAAAGGTAAGGCGATATTAATCTTATTAACCTTAGCCGGCGTCTGCTTACTCAGCTCAAGCGCTGATTTATTAGAAATTGTCATGTAAAATGTTCCTGCAAAATTATAAAAAATCCCATCGGATGTATTGATAGGAATTAAAAGATTAGCGTTTGACTATTGGTTGTTGTTTGCTAATGGTTGTTGTTTGCTAAAAGTAACTAGAGGTCATGACATACTTGATTGTTCACATTTTTGCTATTGTTCATTTAGTACCTCACTATTGACCATATTCTCAAACTAACAGATGATATTGACCATATAATGACACATACATTATTTTGGCAAAAAATATAGAAATGCTTAGGGCATATCTCACTACATTATTAAGGATAACTATGAGTAACTATTTAGACGCCGTCGTCGTTGAGCATAATCCCTCTCAAAAAAAGATAGATCGGGCGGTGATTTGGCTACACGGCTTAGGTGCTAGCGGTCATGATTTTGAGCCAGTGGTACCGCAGCTTGGCTTGGCTGATGATATGGCAGTACGTTTTATCTTTCCGCATGCGCCCAAGCGTCCTGTCACGGTCAATGGTGGGATGGTGATGCCGGCTTGGTATGATATCTTGGAGATGAGTCTTGAGCGAAAAGTAGATGTGGCTCAGATTGAAGAGTCTGCTCAGCAGATACAAGATTTGATCAGTCGTGAGATTGAGCGCGGCGTGCTACCAGAGCATATCGTCATCGCAGGGTTTTCGCAGGGCGGGGCAGTTGCATATCATGTGGCACTTGGCTATCCAAAACGTTTGGCTGGCTTGATGACGCTCTCTACCTACTTAGCAACCAACGACAATATTGAGTATAGTACTGCCAATAAAGACATGCCGATTTTGATTGAGCATGGTTCACATGATCCAGTTGTACCTGTCGTCCTAGGTGAGCAAGCACAGCAGTTACTGTCAGCAAAGGACTACAATGTGTCTTATAATACGTATCCGATGGCACATCAAGTCTGTATGCCGCAGATTCAAAATATCGGCAAATGGTTAAACACTGTTTTGGCTTAAATTATTAAGCTGTAACGTAATGTAATGAAAGTCTACTATAGGTTGAAAACTTGCCTAATTTTCCTATATAATAAGCGACCTTATTGGGGATGTTCTGGCTTCGACGCTGGTGATGAAACTCAATGATGCATGTCGAGAGTGTATGTCCTCTCGTTAATCAAACATATATTGTTATAGTCGCAAACGACGAAACTTACGCTCTAGCAGCTTAAACCCTGCTTACTTAGTTGCTGATCACCTACAGTTGGTTAACTAAGTTGAAGCGTCCGCATGTAGGCTCGCCACAAGTGATTGTCTCAATTGCTTGGGTTCAAAAGTAGAGAATCGTCCAATCCATCCTGACTGTCGGATCGGTGCGGATTAAATTTAAAGACAGAAACTAAACATGTAGATTCATGAGCGTAATGCTGGCGGACGCGGGTTCAACTCCCGCCATCTCCACCAAATATTAAAAATCCGATCACTTAGGTGATCGGATTTTTTTTGTCTAAATTTTATGGTTAATTAAACGAGTCATGATGCTAATGAATTTTTGATGAGAATATAAAAAATATTTATATAGAGTAATCATCAAGTCTTTGAAGTTGAATCACAATTTTTTGTTGTCTATGGAGAACATAATATTAGCTTGTCTTAAAGAATAATTCTGATTATTCTTAGTTGAGACCTATTCTTCGCATCAGGCGATGCAGTAGCAAGAATAAGCGGACTTTCAAATAACTACAGGGAATGTATTATGTTAGGAAAAATGATGTATCAGCCATTGCTGATCAGTGGTCTAATCGAACACGCTGCCCGTTATCATGGTGATACGGCAGTTTTGTCCAAAGAAGTCGATGGACAGATGACTCATACCAATTGGCGCACTGTCTCAGATAACTCAAAACGATTGGCCAATGCATTGGCTACACTGGGACTTAAATCATCAGAGCGCTTAGCCACATTGGCTTGGAACAATCGTCGTCATTTAGAAGCTTGGTATGCGATTTCAGGTAGTGGCATGGTTTGCCATACTATCAATCCACGTTTGTTCCCCGAGCAGCTTAGCTACATTATCAATGACGCTGATGACCGCGTGCTATTTTTTGATGTCACATTCCTACCGCTTATCATGGCGATTAAAGAAGATATTAAAGGGATTGAGCACTTTATCTGCTTGAGCGCTCGAGAGGACAGTGTCGTCGCAAAACTGCCTGAGGTATTATTCTTTGATGAGTTATTAGCAGAGCATAATGCTGACTTTGATTGGCCTCAGTTTGATGAAGCCACTGCCAGCTCGCTTTGCTATACCTCAGGAACGACAGGCAATCCCAAAGGGGTTTTATATACGCACCGCTCTTCTGTGCTTCATGCGATGGCATTGTGTATGCCGGACGTATCGGGTTTATCTGCGCAAGACGTCCTACTCCCTGTGGTACCGATGTTCCATGTCAACGCGTGGGGAACCCCTTATGCGGCTGCATTAACTGGCTGCTCTCTGATGCTCCCAGGTCCCAATCTGGATGGTGATAGCCTAGTATCTCTCATTGATGATTATAAGGTGACGGTTGCGTTAGGTGTTCCCACGATTTGGCAAAGCCTATTGACTACCGCTAAAGCCAGAGGCAGTAAGCTTGATAGTATGACGCGGACCATTGTCGGTGGCGCCGCTTGTCCACCATCAGTGATTAAAACGTTTAGAGAAGACTTTAATTGCGATGCGGTACACGGCTGGGGTATGACGGAGACCAGTCCACTTGGAACGATGAATCAAATAAAAGCTAAGCATAAATCACTGAGTAAAGATGAGATTAACGAGCTACGTAACTCTCAAGGACGTCCACCGTATGGTGTTCAGTTACGTCTCATAGACACTGATGAGCCACTTAAGCCAGTCAAAGAGGATGGAGTGTCTCAGGGTCGCTTGCAGATCAAAGGTCACTGGATTATCAACGATTATTATACAGAGAATCCTGATGCCATTACAGAAGATGGCTGGTTTGACACGGGTGATATTGCAACCATTGATGCTGATGGTTATATGAATATTCGTGACCGATCAAAAGATTTAATTAAGTCTGGTGGAGAATGGATCTCCTCAGTAGAGCTTGAAAATATCGCTGCCGGCCATCCACAGATAAAAATGGCAGCTGCTATCGCCGCAAAACATAAAAAATGGGGAGAACGTCCGGTACTGATTGTGGTAAAAGAAGAGAATGCAGAACTCGATGAGACACAAGTGCTAAGTTTTTATGAAGATAAAATTGCTAGCTGGCAGATACCTGACAAAGTTATTTTTGTAGAGAACATCTTACTAAACGGTGCCGGAAAAATGGTGAAAAAAGACTTGCGTGATGAGTATGGTGATGCGCTATTAGAGGCGTAGCTTCCTGCTTTTAAGATACCATTCATGATATCCCTGATTGGTGTTAAAAAATCTTAGCCATCAGATACTATGATGGTAATCACGATCAAAAGGTTGTTTATGCTCATAGCGTAGACAACCTTTTTTAGTGTGTTTTTTCTGAGTCACCAAAATAAGCCTTATCGCGCGATGCTCAGTGACTTGGCGACTTGAGATGAAGAGATACCTTTTTCGATCTGTTCTCTCTTTAATAATATCAATTTTGATATCCAGATTATAAACTATAGGTCTTTCAGTTATGATATTTTCCTCAAATGCTACTAATCTATTTTAGAAATAGCATTTGCGAAAGTGAGTACGTACTGAGCGTGGTGGTTGCTCAACATGGAGTGTGACAGTGAAAAAGTTCGAAGAAATTTGTCTCATTGTGATTGACGATATCAAGTCTGGACGAAAAAAAGTAGGAGACAAAATACCCTCCATTCGAGCGATGGCCGAAAAACATAAGGTGTCCAAAAACACCGTAATCACGGCTTATAACAAGTTGCTTGAGCAGCACTGGATCAAAGCGCTGCCCAAATCGGGCTTTTATGTGGGAGAGGATTTGTCCAACACACCCATGCTAAACGCGACCCCGTTTTATACAGGTATTGACTTGTTGGAGCAACAAATGGTCAACCAGTCGCATCATAAGCCTGGGGCGGGCCGCTATCCCAAAGAGTACATGGATAAGCTCAACCTTGAGCGCTATTTGGGGCAGGCTAGTGACCGTTTTGGGAGTGAAAGCGCTGAGGTGGCACATTTTGATCGTGGTAATGGCGATCCTGCTGGCAATGTATTACTGCGAGGGCTGCTGGTCGACATCCTAAGCAAGCGCGCTATGACGGTTGAATCGCAAAATGTTCTATTGACCTATGGCACCAATCACAGTTTGGACTTGATCATTCGGCACTTTTTGACCAGCGGCGATCCAGTCATCGTTGAGTCTCCCGGATATTATCCGCTATTTAGTAAGCTTGAATTACATCAAGTCGCTATCAATACCATTAAGCGAACCAAATTGGGCATAGACGCTAATCATTTAGAAGCCCTTATTATTAAATCTCAGCCCAAGATTTTATTTTTGCAGCCTTTTGCACAAAACCCGATAGGTACAGATTTGACGTTTCAAAACATGGCAGAGATTCAGGCATTATGCACTCACTATAATGTGCTTATTGTGGAAAACGACCCGTTTTTATTAGCAAGAGACGACGCTGCCAGTTACTTTTTTAATCAAACCTGTCCTGTGATTTATGTCAGTAGTTTTTCAAAAACGGTCTCTGCTTCGATCAGATGTGGCTTTGTCGTCGCCTCCAAATCGGTGATCAAATCACTCACACGGCTTAAGATGATTACGGTGATCAACACCTCATCCATCATGGAAAATATCCTCAACCATCTGATCACCAGTGGCGCTTTGACCAATCATTTGCAAGCGCTCAAGCATCTGTCTGCAGAGAAGTCAGCCACTGCCATCACTCAGCTAAACAAAATCGACGGCCTGATGCTGTATCCGCACAATCCCAGTGGTAATTTTTTGTGGTTTCGTATTCCGATGGACGATAAAAAGGCAGTAGAAGCCGCTAAAAATAATAATATTTTCATCGCGCCTGGTAGTTTGTTTTTCCCCTCCGATCCGACGTATTTTGCCTTAAGGGTCAATAAATTCTATATAGACAAAACCACGGTTAAGTTTATTAAAACCGCTATTTTTAACCATCATTAACGCTTATGTTTATGCGTTATATCAAAGCATACTTTTTGCTTTTGACAGTGTGGGAGATATTTTTTGTTTAATAACATGATACAAAACCTGCCAGTATTTCTTAAAAATGAATCGATAATGACCGATATTTTTGTCATTTTGTTTGATGAATCGCACCGCCCATTTTCCTAGTAACTGCCTGCCATAGCACAGAAATGTGTGCCCAAAACGGGTACAGTTTTCTGTCAAAACGTTCATCTGTACCCTTGGAAGCCTCCTGCACCCGTGATATTTCTAATAAAGCTGATGCCAGTGAGTCACCGATGGAAAGGTGAGCTGGTCGCGATATCACATGGAAGAGATTAACGTTCACAAGGAGAAGGAATGTGTTGGCATTACTTGGGTTTTTGACGATTTTCGTATTTTTGGCGCTGATACTGACCAAAAGGGTGTCTGTCATTGTGGCATTGATTCTTGTGCCTGTCGTTTTTGCTTTAATCGGCGGCTTTGGCGCGGAGCTTGGCGGCTTTATGCTAGACGGCATCGTGGGTGTGGCACCAACGGGTATCATGCTGGGGTTTGCCATTTTGTTTTTTGGCGTGATGAACAATGCAGGTTTGTTTGATCCGCTTATCTCGCGGGTACTAACACTGGTCAAAGGCGATCCTGTCAAAATCTGTATCGGCACCGTGGTGATCGCCATGGTGGCGCATTTGGATGGCTCGGGCGCCTCGACGTTTTTAATCACCATTCCAGCCTTACTACCGCTATATGACAAACTGGGTATGAAGCGAATCATACTGGCGGGTTTGGTGGCGCTTGGTGCAGGTACGATGAACATGACGCCTTGGGGCGGCCCAACTGCACGTGCGGCGGCGGCTTTAGAGGTGAGTACCGCGCAGTTATTTAATCCGCTTATTCCTGCGTTTGTGGCAGGTGTAGTTTGGATTGTATTTGTGGCCTATCTTGTGGGCAAAAAAGAGCGCAAACGCTTGGGCGTTCAAGACATGGAGCACAGCCTGCATGATGAGCTGACGGAAGAAGAGCGCGATATGCGTCGTCCCAAGCTATTTTGGTTCAATTTGATATTAACCATAGTTACTATTGTGGCGTTGGTGCAAGTTTGGCTACCGCTGCCGATCGTCTTTATGCTGGCATTCGCCATTGCTGTGCTTATCAATTATCCCAAGCCTAATGACCAAATGGATCAGATCAAGTCGCAATCGGTTGGCATGATTACCGTGGTGTCCATCATTTTTGCGGCGGGTATCTTTACGGGTATTTTATCAGGGACAGAGATGATTTCTGCCATGGCGACGGCGCTGGTGCAGATCATTCCAGACGCGGTGGGCGGTTCAATGGGCGTCATCGTTGCCGTCTTGAGTATGCCTTTAAGCCTCGTCTTTACGCCTGATGCCTATTATTTTGGGGTGATGCCGATTTTGGCACAGACCGCGAGTGCATACGGGCTAGATCCTGTCCAAATTGGTCAAGCGTCTATGCTGGGACAAATGACCACAGGATTCCCGCTCAGTCCGCTGACCGCATCGACGTTCTTGTTGATTGGCCTTGCGGGTGTGGAGCTGGGCGATCATCAAAAGTTTGTCTTTAAATGGGCGTTTGGTACCACGCTGGTCATGACCATTGTGGCGGTAGTCACAGGCGTGATCATTTAAATAAAATAATCAGGAGTAAGGAATGAAAACCATCAAAATTGGGTCTGGCGCAGGTTATGCCGATGACAGATTGACGCCTGCGCTTGATGTCATGACCTACGGCGACGTGGACTATATCGTGTTTGAATGCTTGGCTGAGCGTACGATTGCCATTGCCCAGCAGCGCAAAATGCAGCAGCCGAACGAGGGTTATGACCGTTTACTTAAGTATCGTATGGCGAAAGTAATGCCGCTGTGTGTCGAAAAAAAGGTCAAAGTCATCAGTAATATGGGGGCTGCCAACCCCAAAGCCGCTGCCGAAACAATCAAACAGATCGCCGAGCAGCAAGGGTTTCATGGTTTAAAAATCGCTGCTGTCACAGGCGATGATGTGTTTACAGACATTGTGCGTTATCAGAATGAGACACTGCTGGAAAACGATCGCACCATCGCAGATCTTGGCGATTCTATCGTCTCGGCCAATGCCTATATTGGTGCCAAAGGTATCGTGCAAGCATTGAGCGCTGGCGCAGATATCGTCATCACGGGCCGCGCCGCCGATCCGTCGCTCTTTTTGGCGCCGATGGTGTATGAGTTTGGCTGGTCTTTTGACGATGCCGATTTGATGGGCAAAGGCACGATTGGCGGTCATTTGATGGAGTGCGGCGCTCAGATCACAGGTGGTTATTTTGCAGATCCTGATTATAAGGAGGTACCTGAGCTTTGGAATGTTGGCTTTCCTATCTTGGCGGTGACAGAGGACGGAGAGTATACCGTGACCAAGCTGCCCAATGCTGGCGGGTTGGTCTCTGAGGCGACGGTAAAGGAGCAGTTGCTGTACGAAATTCATGATCCTGCCCGCTATCTTACCCCAGATGTGATTGCTGATTTTTCTAACGTGTCTGTGAAAGCCATTGATAACGATGTGGTTCAAGTGTCTGGCGGATCAGGCAGGCCCAAAACAGGTCTATTGAAAACCAGTATCGGCTATAAAGATGGCTATATCGCAGAAGCGGAGATCAGCTACGGCGGTTCAGGGGCAGTAAAAAGGGCCGCGCTTGCCAAGCAGGTCATTGAAAACAGGCTAGCCGCTGAGCATATTAAACCGATCGAGATACGCTATGACTTTATCGGTCTCAATTCGTTATATAGCAATGAGTTTGCCAGCACAGCGGAGGCGGCCGAGGTGCGACTACGGGTGGCGGCGCGTACCGCGGATAAAATCATGGCACAAGCCATCACCCGAGAGGTCGAGTCGCTGTATACCAATGGCCCCGCAGGTGGCGGCGGTATTCGTTCACACATCCAAGCCATCGTGTCCATCGGTTCTATCTTGATTCCAGAAACCGATACGGACATTACTGTCTCATATTGGGAGTCAAATAAATGAAACTACGTGAAATTGCCCATTCTCGCACTGGTGACAAAGGCAATATCTCTAATATTTCTCTGATCGCGTTTGAGGAGAGTGATTATGAATGGATCAAAGATAAGGTAACCGCAGCCGTGGTCAAAGACTGGTTCCAAGATATTGTAGCAGGAGAGGTGATTCGTTATGAATTGCCAAACTTAAAAGCTTTTAACTTTGTTTTGTATGGGGCATTAGGCGGCGGGGTGACCAAGTCACTGGCGCAAGATATGCATGGGAAGAGCTTAAGTTCAAAGCTGCTGGACTTGGACATATAGATAAGAGTTGCGAATCATAGATACAACAAAGCCCCTGATATCAGGGGCTTTGGCTACTCTATAAGATAGTATAGAACTATGTAATGGTACCCGGAGCCGGAACGGTAATAATTGGTTAAGTGTTTGATATACATAGATAAATATTTAAAGGTATATTTTAGTACACTTGTGAGTATACTTAATATTTGTTTTTCAGTTTTATAATTTAATAGTAACTAAATATTATCGCTTGACTAGGTTTTAGTATAATAGAAGCTATAAACGCAATCTGGAAAGGCAGAAGCCGTTGCTAGACTTACAACAAGTGTGAGGTTAACCTGAAGCATCGTCCTTATCTATTGCTTCAGTATCATCTTTAATAAGCTGATCATACATCTGTTCGATAGAATTGTTTATCATTTTCTGAGCGGTAAAGCCACTAAAGGCTATAAGTTTTTCTAACTTAGTCTGATTTTTCTTATATATTTTTATAATGCCATCGCTTTCTTCGTTTTTAGAGCTATAATTTTTTCGACCATCCCAAGCTTTTCTCATTTTGTATAACATATAGCTACGCTCAGAGTAACCTTTATTCTTTTCAGTTCCTATGTTAGGGCTTTCAATGTTTGATAGTGTGTCTAAATGGGCTAGTACCAGCTCATATTTCTCTTCAAAAGTCTCTGGGAAAAATACATCCTTGAGGATTATAGGCTGATCCTTGTCATTATCTATATAGCTATATACCCATTCAATTTGATTATGGTTAGCAACATCAAGCCATTTTAATTCTTTATCAGGTGTACGGCCTTTCAGATACGTGGATTTTATCGAGAGTAGATTCGAAACTTTCCAATCATCTATTATCTGTACTCTATTGCAATAACCAAATTCGTTATTTACATGGCTATTAAAATAAATAATGTTATATGGCAAAAAACTTGTAATTGCTGTTATTAGCTCATCCTTACCTTTAAAAGCTGAGTTTTTAAAAATATTATAGATAAGATTGGTGATAAAAAGTGAGCATCGTAGATCATTTTTAAACCAGTCAAGATAACTTTTTGGTAAAACTTTCGTTGCTCTAACATCCAATAACTCATTAAATTTATCGATGGGTGAATTCCAGGTTTTAAGCTCTTTGATCAATAAGTTTTTATAATCATCATTGTCATAATTTATATTTTCCCAACTTCTATTAAGTAAAATATTATACGTATATAGTAGGGATTTTGCATCTGTAACACTCATTTTATCTAATTCTTTGAAGTAATCTTCAATACGCTTAGTCCCAGACCTTATACTTTTTATGTACAAGTCTGACATAGTTCTCAAGTATTGAGAATTATGATACTCCATTGATGCTTGATCAAATGGATAGATCTGGTTGTCAGGAAGCCTAGTTAATTGTCCATCCACCATGTCATTTCCTCATAAAATATTATAGAAAAACACAGTATAAAACCTAGTTACTATTAGGTTTTATACTGTGTTTTTTATAGTTTATTTCTAGCAAAAAATCCGCACAGGCCATGTTATTAGGCGCTATAATTTACCTATAGCTAATATATACTAGCTTACAACGAGAGTCTATATCTTTATTACGTATTAAACGACGGGCTGGTTAGATACAGCGATGGATGTTGCGAGTCTACACTAAATTGGCGTAGACGAAGCCAAGCAACTATTGAGTTAGGATTTTCTAGAAATAATAATGAGCAGCTTTAATCGAAAGTGCTAGTTTAATGGCGAAAATATGCTTATCAAACCTAATTATAAGTCAGAGTAGATAGCTTTAAAAAATTTGTGATTTCAACCTATTTTAAGATATTACAGCGAAAAATTGTTCAGACTAATTGGTAGTGCCGTTCAGCTAACTCCACTTTAACCATTTGTCTTTAAAGTCTTATAATCCACTGCTACCTATCACCATAATTTCTAGAGCTCGCCTACACAAAGCTGCACTACGGCAGCTCATCCTTAGTGGGTTATTTATATTATTATTTAAACACAGCAGCTACATGTTCTGCTGCTGAGGGCATAACCCTCAGCGACCATTATTATAAAAATACGGACTGATCCCACCCTATGAAACTAACTTCATAGGAATACCATAATGTCTTACTCACACTTAAACCAACCGCTAGCTGCTGCAAACGTCCATAGTCTGGTTACAGATATACTAGCGAACACTATCTGTTTTAATGAGGTCTTAAATAAACTGAACGGATTTTATTATCCGTTCATGAATCATCTTAATACAGAGTTATCTTATTCAGAGCCAGCTTCAGCATTTTTTAATAGCACTCAAGCAATCGTTGGTGACATCTATCCAGAAAATGTGATTTGGGATCATGATAAAACTCAGCGTTTTATCGACATACTGCCATGCTATAAAAATGATATTGAAAATGAACGTAATGCATTCATTTACCAAGAATCTCAAAATAAAAATGAACTAGGGTGCTATATTAATAATCTAATCGGGCATTATTCAAGACTGCTCTTTATTCGTGTGGACTTAAAATACGCTCAAGAAATGAGTCACCTTGTTAGTATTGAAGATTTTTATAATCATATGAGCAAGCTTCGAGGTTTGATTGGTAAAGCGAATGATCCTAAAATAAAGAATTGCTTTGATGATTTGCAAGGTAATGCTTGGGCTATTGAGCAAGGAGGGGTCAACGGTGGATTACACTGCCATTTACTGCTTATGTATGATGGAGCGAGGCGACAGAATGATTGGTATATTGCTAAAGAGGTGGGTGAGAAATGGAAAATGATTACTGGAGGCTTAGGCGAGTACTATAGCTACCACGATAAAGAACGCAAGCAGCAGTATAGTCAATACGGCAAATTGGGCATCGGTATGATTCATCGAAATAATCCACAAGAAGTGGAAAACGCTGTGCGCTCAGCCTTGTACTTAACCGATCCCAATAAACATGAGCAGCACCTCAAATTATGGATATCTGGTAAACGTACTTTTGGTCATGGTAAGTTTCGTACAGAAAACCGTAGAGGCCTACCGCCTATATCAAAATAATTTCAGATATACAGTATCATCATGAGATAAAACAGGAAGCCTAGCTACCTGTTTACTAACCCCAATCCACACTAATTAAAGGCCTGCTTAATCGCAGGCCTTTTTTATGCGCAATCGAAAAGGAGTCCTTTATGAGACCGATCTGCCCACACTGTCATTCAGCGAACGTAAAAAGCAATACGGATACTGACAGTCCCTTTAATATCTTTGAGCAACTGTGTTCACAATCTGCCCTATCAGGTCTTGGTGTAAGCATCTGTAGGTACTACAAAATCAATTCAGCAATCGGTGTGGTCGTAGGCACGGCGCTTGCCTCAGCGATTAGCTTGGCTAAAGACAAACTACAACAGCCACCATTACTCGTTTTGGCAGCAAAGCCCAGTTATACCTGCAATACCTGCTCAAGAACTTTCAGCATTTAACCTGTCTATATAACCCATAATTCTAATCAAATCTAAAAGGAAAAATCATAATGGCACATTTAATCGAATCAATGGCATACGTTGGCGAAACCCCTTGGCATGGCTTAGGTAATGAGCTGGCTCCCAAGCAGCCGTTAGAGGTCTGGGCAAAGCAAGCGGGTATGGATTGGCGTATTGAATCCTCAGACGTCAGCTACATGGCAAACAATGACAAAGGGCATAACCTGATTCTGCCCTTTGCAGAGCAGAAGGTATTATACCGTAGCGATAACTTCGAGCCGCTATCAGTGGTCAGTCAACGATATCAGGAAGTACAGCCGCGTGAGATTCTAGAGTTCTATCGTGATCTCACTGAGCAATCTGATTTTGAATTAGAGACCGCAGGCGTCTTAAAGGGCGGGCGTAAGCTATGGGCATTGGCTCGTACAGGCCAGTCAGCCACCCTTCGCGGCAAAGATGTCAGTAATGGCTACTTGCTTCTTGCAACCGCTTGTGATGGCACGCTAGCGACCACAGCCCAGTTCACATCGATCCGTGTGGTGTGTAATAACACGCTTGCTATTAGCTTAGCTAACGGAAGTGGTGGCGTAGTAAAAGTACCACATAGCACCTCGTTTGATGCGGACAAGGTCAAGCAGCAATTAGGCGTGTCAGTCAAACAATGGGATGAGCACAGCTATGAGATGAAGCAATTATCAGAGCGCCGTGTGACTCAGGCAGAAGCCGCCAATTATTTAAGCCGTGTATTTAACGATCAGGACAATGACATCATTCTGTTTAACAGTGCTAAGAAAGAGAAAGACGCCGTGCCCAATGCCAAGGCGATGAATCAGGTCATGAACATGTTCAACGGTCAAGGTCGCGGAGCCGATCTTGATGCTGCCAAGGACACTGCTTACGGTCTGCTATGTAGTATTACTGAATACGTCGATCACGAACGCAGAGCAATGTCGAGAGACCATCGATTAGACGGTGCTTGGTTTGGCTCTGGCGCTAAGCTTAAACAAAAGGGTTTAGAGGAATCGCTACTGATGCTGGCTTAACCCGCCACATTTAAAATCTAACAATATAATCAACCACGCCTTCGAGCGTGGTTTTTTATGCCGCTTATTTCATTTAATACCAATAATCAATTTATCGAAGGAGTTCGTTATGAACATGATCGCACTAAACAGCACGACTCAGCCAAGACCAGCCAAACGTGCAACCATTAGGCTTAAACCAGCGTTAGTGAAAACCAAGCAAAATGATACTGCTGATAAACCTGCCCAATCTAATACTTCAACGACTGCTAGGCGTTTGGTTAATACTAAAGACTTAAGCCGTGAGGACTGGCTACAATTTCGCAGACAAGGTATTGGCAGTAGTGATGCTGCGGCTGCTTGTGGTATCCATCCGTATCTATCCATGCTTGAGCTATGGATGATTAAGACCGGACGCATGGAATCAAGCATTGATGAAAGCGTAGAGGGCTATTCACCTTTATACTGGGGCAATACGCTTGAGGCGATGGTCGCTAAATATTACCAAGAACATACCGGCAATAAGGTACGCCGCGTCAATGCCATCTTGCAGCATCCTGATCCTGACAATTACTTTATGCTGGCTAATTTAGACTATGCCATTACTGGTAGTGACGAGGTGCAGGTACTTGAGTGTAAAACTGCTGGGGAACATGGTGCCAAGCTCTGGAAGCATGGTGTGCCCTTGTATGTGACGTGCCAAGTTCAGCATCAGCTGGCGGTCACTGGTAAAACTGCTGCGCACATCTGTGTGCTACTTTGTGGACATGAGGCTAAGATTTATAAGGTTGAGCGTGATGAGCGCTTGATTGAGTCCATCATGAAGCATGAGCGTCTGTTCTGGCACTACGTAGAAACGGACACCCCACCAACCCCTGATCATAGCGAGTCAGCTGCCAAAGCCTTAAAGCTGCTTTATCCAACGCCTAAGCCCTCAAGCAAGGTTGATTTGCGAGATGATGATGGTGCCAATAAGTTATTTGAGCAACTGCTGAGTTATCGTGATTACATGCAAGAGCTAGAGCAGCGTCATGATCAGGTAAAGCACCAGCTGCAAACACTGATTGCAGATAATGAGGTCGCTGTGTTTGAAAAAGGCGCTATTTCTTGGAAACGCTCCAAAGATAGTATCAGTTTGGACAGTAAGGCCGTTATCAAAGCGCATCCTGAGCTGTTGGCTAAATTTAGTAAAACCAAGCAAGGTAGTCGCCGCTTCGTCATCTTAAACGACTAAGCCGCTATTTATTCAATCAACACATAGACAAACCAAAACAAGCGCATAAATGCCCACCCTAATCGGTGGGCTTTTTTATGGCTAAACACATTTTATTAAATACATAAGGACTATCACCATGATTAAAGGTCTAACCATAACCCCACCAGTATTAGGTCGTATCAGCATTGGACGTGTCGTTCAAAAGGACGGCAAACGTCTACCTGCTAAAGACGATCAATTTACCATTACCAGCCAAGTTCAAAATAAGGATGGCTGGATCAATCATCCACTAGATGAAAAGCTACGCGCAAATAATGACGGCAAGCTGAGACAAATACCCGTGCGTATGCTATTTAACGACCCTGAGCTTAATTTGCGAGCCGAATATACCTTATTTGATCGTCAAACTGGACGCCCGCTATGCGTGGGTGACGGTGAGCAATGTCAGCGTCGAACCAGTAATGGCGTTGAGCAACTGCCATGTCCATCACCTGATCGCTGTCCATTGGCGCAAGGTGGAGCCTGTAAGCCATACGGTCGCTTATACGTTAATCTCAGTGAAGATGACGAATTAGGCACGTTTATCTTTCGCACCACAGGCTTTAATAGTATTCGCACGCTTGCCGCACGGCTGAGCTACTTTGCTGCGGTGTCAGGGAATAAGCTGTCGTGTTTGCCCCTGCAATTAACGCTAAGAGGTAAAAGCACGACGCAAAGCTACCGAACGCCGATTTACTTTGTTGATTTAACGCTACGTGATGGGGTGACACTAAAGCAAGCAGTGCAAGATGCGCAGACAATTGATGCGGAGCTTAGCGAACACGGATTTGATCAAGCAGCGCTAGAACAGGCTGCAAAACAGGGTTACGTCAATTCATCCTTTGAAGTTGATAACGATGGCTTACTTG
Organism: Psychrobacter sp. C 20.9; assembly: GCF_001921765.1. Lineage (NCBI taxonomy): Bacteria > Pseudomonadati > Pseudomonadota > Gammaproteobacteria > Moraxellales > Moraxellaceae > Psychrobacter > Psychrobacter sp. C 20.9. The sequence goes on from NZ_MRYC01000010.1 coordinate 107,492, forward strand.
ATGTGGCTGAAGAATTTTATCCCATGGAGACAGATGACGTAAGCAATAGCCAACAGGGGAGTTATCAGAACGGGTTAGCCACTCATAACGTGACTAGCATTGAGCAAGGGCTGCGACAAAGCGTGACAGCTGTAAGCTAAAGAAATTGAGGAAGATATGCGGCGTAAATTAGTTAGGCTAAAACAAGCGACCTAGAGTCGCTTATTTTACTTCTTATCGGTTTGTTTTTAGTAGCTTAATACCTAGATTAAGTCTTACAATGTGCTAGTTCTTCATAACGGCATATTAAAAACAGATTATTATTGTTTAAAGTAAGGGTAGCTAAAATGGATTTAGAAAAGATAATGGCATTAAGTATTGCAGTACAACTGTCTAAGAAAATATCTAAAAGAATTGCCAATCAGACTGAACGTTATTTACAGAGCTTTGGTGAAGATACGGTAACAACAAAACCTCTTAAAAACGTATGGGACGATATTTGCTATAAGTTCCAAACAGAAGAATTTTGCGGCAAGGCTTACGAGCTTATGGTTGTAGAATATGTTGGTTCACGGGTCGATGCTTTAGAAGACTATGAATTTAATGCCCTCTACCTTCAAATTGAAAGCCTGCGTACGATTCTAGCTGATTCAGCTAAGAGTACGCCATCAGGTATAGATAAACAAAGTCCTATTAGCATACGTCTCTTCAAAGATCGAGTTATTTTATATCTCATTGAAGAGTATGTTTATAAACGGGCTAAAGGTTACACAAACAAAAGGCTTAGAAAAGCTATAAATAGTTAAGATAGTCATGTATGAAAGTTATTATTAAAAGTATTTTTAACACAGAAAAAGGAGCTGATGATTCAGCCCCTTTTTATTAATCTATGCACAAGGTCTATCGGACGATATAAGTCTCATAAAAAAATACAGGACTCCCTGACTGTATGAGAACAGATGTTCCCATACAATAATTAGGAGATAATCATGGAAAATTCAAACGCAGCACAGCCAATAATCGAGCAATGTAATCACATACCACAACTACTGAGTATTAAAGATGTTGGTAGTTATACTGGTCTTAGTCGTTCTACGATTTATGAGATGGTTAATGAAAATTCTGATCGTTATGACCCAACATTCCCTAAGAAGGTACAGCTTACACAGGTAAGAGTAGTTTGGGTAGCAAGCGAGATTGCAGAATGGATTAATACAAAGATAGCTGATAGGTTTTGCTGATAGGCAGTAGTATAAAATAAACCACTGTTAGTGGTTTATTTTTTTTGTTTAGGGTTGTTGTCCATCTGCCAGTCATTAAGTACAAGCGTTGGCATATTCCGTTTCTGTTAAGTCTGGGTTACGACAGTCTTCCGATGCATCATAACCATCTTTAAAACGTGAACGTTCTTTAATGAATTTACGTAAAGAATCCTCTTCACTACCATCGAGTGTAAAATCATTGAGTAAGTCTATCATTTCTTGCGAGGTTTCAAGATCATTGTCAACTAGATAATCGATGTGTGCCGCTTGAGCAGGTGTTAGTGGCCCCGTTATTTCTTTGTAGTCAACTCTTGTAGCATTATTACGGGAAGCCTCATCACCCGAACTATCAGTAGTAATCTCACTTACTTCTGATAAGGATTCAGTACCAGCATCATGTTGTTCACGTAATTGTGTAGCACGTAGATCTTGGAGTACATCATCAGTGCAAACTCCGTCAGTGTTTTCTTCGCAAATAATGATGCCATCTGAATTATACTGAAGTTTGCTTACTGTTTCTGTTACTTCCTGAGAGGATACCGAGTCTACTGCTTCCTCGGATAGTATTTTGTCACTTGAATTATTACCTGCGTTAGACTCACAGCCAACTAAAAACGCAAGAGCAACAGTACAGCCTAAAAAAACACTTTTCATTATTATAATCCTTTTCCGATATGTCTTTCAGATATCAGAATCAAGTTCATTTTTGATATTTATATATAACTAGCCTCTGATAAAGTCGGAAGCTATTTATAATGGTAGGATTGATTCTCTCGCATTCATAGATGCCTTTATATATCAAGCAAATAGGTAATATTACTTAATGCGTTATTTAAACCTATTTTTTATAATCCAAATAAATGAGTACAGCTAAACCTTCGCCAAAAATTCTTTCGTCAGCTTTGCTAGCTGAGCCACCTTTATAAAATTCATTCCATCCTGCTTCACTTAAATTAATCGAATAATCACGTTTTAGACTATAGCCTTTATTTAAACCATAACCATCACCATCTCTAGCTTGTTCTTTAATCTTACAGTCTGGGCAACCTGGTGTATGAAAACCATTTGGAATAGACTTCCATTGCTTAGATAAAGCATAAAAAGCATTACAATCTTGGTTACCGTTACAGCGCTTAATCTTAGGAGCAAGTTTTGGATTGTTATAATACTTATTCATCGTAGCGACATCGGCATGGCTTACTGAAAAAATAGCAGCACAGCTAATACCCATAGCGATTTTTAAAAGTTTGTTTCTCATAATAGTTTCCTTTTTGTTTTTAAAAAATAATCTATTTATCCGTATATAGTCACCTGACCACAAAAATGTTATAAAATAAATCAACTAAACGATTACCACAATAAATAACCATGACTTACTCCCTAGATTATCGCAAACAAGTCTTAAAAAGCTTAGATGAGGGCATGACCTTTGCTGAAGCTGCTGTTTTCTATGATATCAGTCCAACGACTATCCAGAAGTGGAAAAAGCGTCTTCATAGTAAAACCACTCGATATATTAAGCCCTACAAAATAGAGGATGAAGCCTTAGCTCAAGATGTCAAAGACCACCCTGACGATTATCACTATGAGCGAGCACAGCGTTTTGATTGTAGCCCAACAGGCATCAGTAAAGCCTTAAAGCGTATTGGTGTTAGCAAAAAAAAGACACTTGAGCATCCCAAAGCCTGTCCTGTGAAAAGAGCGACTTATCTAGCCAAGCTTAACCACTACATTGCTCAAGGCTTTGCTATTGTCTATATGGACGAAAGTGGGTTTGAGAGTGAAACGATGCGTCCTTGTGGTTATGCACCCATTGGTAGCCCCTGCATTGGCAGTTACAATTGGCAAGCCAAAGATCGAACCAACGTCATTGGTGCACTATATGGCAAAACGCTGTTTGCACTCAATTGCTTAAAGACCAACATTAATAAAAAGATTTTCTATCACTGGTGCAAGTTCACGCTGATACCAAAGCTTAAGAGAAAATGTGTAATCGTTATGGATAATGCAGCCTTTCATAAGCGCGTTCAAAAGCTGCTTAACAGGCATGGTCACAGGCTATTATTCTTACCTCCTTATAGTCCTGACTTAAATCCCATCGAGAAAAAGTGGGCTCAAGTGAAGTTTTTACGCCAAGGTTGGATGGAAAATGACTTATCTAAATTGTTTTATGATATTCATCCAAAACATAACTCTTTTGTAGTGCAGTGACTATAGCTAACAAGTAGGCTATAAGTTTTTTAGCCTTTATTAGTTATAGTTGTATTTAAGTTTTCAATTATTGAGTATTAAAAACTACTGCTAATAAATCTACACTCTTAGAGACATAAATTCAGTCTCACCATAAACGGACATGTTCTTTACCAGTAGATGCGTTGTCAATAATCAGCCCACGAGATAGATCAAGACACCAGCCTTCTAGGCATTGCTCTGTTGTTCTGAGACTAAATCCTCCAAGTTCTTTAGTTTCTAAGTTTCCCAGCTCGAAGCTATCCATACTGACATAACGGCTCGTATCATTATCTGGCCACTTAATGGTCATAAGCGGTAAATTTTCATTAGATCCATAGATTTGTTTAAGTACAGGGTGAGTATTAGATTTAACGTAGGAGTGTTTAACTAAACACTTTTTACTGGCTGTCTTACCTTTGTAAGCGCAATTAAAATAAGCTTCACCTTTATCTAATTTCATAAAATCTTTAATAGTTGGTCCAGCTTGCGCTTGAGTTACTATTGAACATACAGCTAAACATACAACATACAACATACGAGAGTAACTTCATTGTTTGTCCTATAAACTGATTTTTATCAAAAGAGCATTATATATTAAAGAACAAAATTTTACTCTATAAGAAATCGTCAGAGGGAAATAAATATACAACGATAAAAGATATCTTAAATATCTAAGATTATGGGATAACGTTGGGCTACAAAACAGTGTAATAGCAAACAAATAAAGCTATACTTTGAACCTAGAAATATGCAAGTCATCAGATTGATTTTCAGCAGTATAATATTTAGGTCTAATAGAACCATAAAAATAGTCTTTTCAATAAAAAGACTATTTACAGACTATTTTCAAATAAAAAACCATATAAATCAATAATTTAATCCTGTCTCTAGAGATTGAGTAAAAAGACTTTTCTAGTAATTAGTCTTATCTATTACCAACTGCATTAAAAATTCTAGCAAATTATATAAGAGTCAAAACCTATAGTTTTACTGATTTATACGCTTACCTGAACACGCATATCTTCCGTATCTTCACAGTATTTTATCCTAAGCTCTTTAAAGCTCACCTGACCATTTTGGATAGCTTGCTTGATGATTTTCTGTCGTTGGTTTAGCCTCGCATTTCCTGTTTTAACTTCTGCAATAATGAGATGCACGTCCTCGATAGGCACGTTGCCATCAGCGCATTCGTGCAAGTTTTGGAAAATGACGTAGTCAATCGGTTCACCCATAAATCGGCAGTCCGAAGGGTTGTAAGGAAAATCAGTGATAAAGGGTGTGAACTGCTCACCAATTTGACCTTTTAGTACATTGCGCTGCATATTGTTGGAACGCTTTTGAGCCTCCTTAATGTCTTTCGCTAATTGCTGTTGAAAGCCTGCTTCTCTTTCGAGCATATCGTTCCTAATTTGCGCAACATCTCGTTCACTCTGTAGCAGAGTCTTATTTTGTAATTGTATCCGTTGTATAGCCCATACAAGCATGGCTAACATCAGCAGTATTATAATTAGTAGCATAGTAGTGAGTGTCATAGCTTTATTCTCCGTATTTTCAAATAGAATCATATTTAAGCAGTAGGGGTCATGTCCATTTCTTGCAGTCGCTGAAAGACAGTGTCTGAAAATGGTTTGAAGTAATTCCATGACTTATACTTTTGATTGTACTGACCACCGCCTTCGTTACGCCATTGCTTTAATATCTCAATAACATCATGGTTGTAGGTCACACACTTAATAGACACCATGCCTGAATTAAAGACTCTGACATCTACCCAAGCATGGTTAATGGTAAAGCGATAGATCGTATAGCCTTTATCAAAGCTTCCGTTGCTATTCTCATCAGTACTGCTCTGGCAATTATAAAGAGGCTCAGGTAATGGTGTAGGGGCTACTGGTATTGTTAAGGATTTCGGTGCTGGGAATATCCACTGCTTATTACTGACACAGTCTAAAATATGATCCTTTGCTTCCTCACTTGGCAACTCAATACCTTGTATAAGGATTTCTCTCAAATCGATCTCAACGGTCTTAATACCCAGCTGCTTAATAAAATCCGATTTATCGGTATCTATGAAAGAAGTCACAGCAACTTCGATAAACATCATTTCCCCATTAATCGTTGCGACTATATCAGGTCGAATACAGCCAACAGCTTGCTCTTCGATTAGTTGATCAAACTGCCAAGTTTTATCCCCGCTATTTTCGTCATCGGGTAGAGATGGCAGTGTTAAATACCTCTCTTGCATAATGACTTGCTTGGCAAACTTGTGTAGGATACTTTCAGGGTGGATAGTGCAGCTTTCCTTATTGTTGAGATGCGCAAAATGATGCTCATTCTTTTCACCTTTACGAGCCACAACAGGCTCATCACATTCAAAGCAAAAACACATACAAGCCAGCCCTCGCTCTACTTGCTTAACATTGACGATTTGTTTTTGCTCATTAACAGCGATTGACATTGACATAGTTACCATCCTCTTGTTAGTTGGTTAGGAGTGAGGTAATTATGAGAAAAATTCTGCCTCTGAAACAGACTGCTATAGGGGATGTAATAGGGGTTTAATCGGTATTTATATATGAAAAACATACACTTAGTTGTTTTTGAAGAGCTCAAAAAACAATTGCTTAATTTTCCAAGAAATACTTTTTATGATCATTGTCTAAGAATAATAGTTGACGCACAGCTCAACAAACTAAAATATTCAGATGAAGGGTTTGAGCCTGAGAAGCTATCGAGGCAAGTTATTTACGCCAAAGCTAGAGGCGTAAATGAAAATACTGTAAGCAGTGAAATCGCTAAAAATAAGATAAAAACGGATAGATTAAATGTAGAGTTAATAAGGTTTATTGAGTCACAACCAGACTGTGAACAGGCGTTTAATGCTATAGGTTATTTACCAGAAGTTATTTCATCTGTATCAGAGGGTGGTGCCAAAAACAGAACCCTCGTATGGATGAGCATCAAAGCTATTGAAAATGAGGAAGTGTGTGAGAAAGAGCAGATAGCTAAATCTGCTGTTTTTGATTCTGATGAAAATATTGAGAACGACGAAGATTTAAGTAATATTACTTATGAGCGCAAAGCGGCTTCTGAGATTAAGCCATCTTTATTCACTCGGCTTTTCTTCAAAAAGGGTGAGCTAAAGATCTTAAGCTTTCGAGGCGTTTTGCTAATGGTCTTGCTGATGCTAAGTTTTTTGGTAGATATCTTTATTGCTATATTTTCGTTACTCGTCATTTTATTAATAAGCGAATTGCCAAATTTTAAGCTTTGGCAAGCCATACTTTTTGTGGCATTCATTCCTTTGGCTTACCTTAATTGGCGATATTTCTTTATGCCGTTATATAGACTGCCTTATTATCGTGTTATTAAAGCGCCTATGTTCTTTGCGAATATTAATGTTGTTAATGCGGATATCGAGATGTATTGGGATAAAGATAGGCTGAATGTAGCGAGAGTCACAGAGTTCACTGCAACTTGTCCAATTTGCTCAGGATTGATAGAGCTTGCTGATGGCAAGCCTGATCAAAAGCAGCCGCTAGTAGGGCGGTGTAAGGAAGCACCTCATGCACATGTCTATAGCTTTGATAGAATGAGCATGAAGGGGTACTTCTTAGGTGTGTCAGACTATTTGATAATCAAAAACTAAATTACTGAACATAAAGCTGCTAATTTAGAATGTTATGGATTAGGCAGGCTCTACGGATTTTGTTTTTATATAAATGATCCAGAAATGGGGAGAATAAAAAGTTGAAATTTAAAACATTAACTCAGTTAATCCGAAAAAATATTGCTAGTTATAGCGCCTTAAATCTACTCGAAACAAGACTGAGAAATATATGAACTTTTGGCACATGCAGCTTCATCCTGATGATATCAACTGGAAGAAAGAGGAGAAGCTTTTAAAAGAAACAGGTTACATTGGTCTTGGTGACTGGGAAGAACAAATTTCACAGCAAGAAAGCTTCGAAAAAAGAATGCTAATAGGTGACATTGTTGCTATCAAGAGAGGAGGCACTTTAATAGCTCTAACGAAGGTCATAAGTGATTATGAATATACCGATCAAGTATCTGATTTAGATTGGTTTGTACGTAGAAGAAAGGTTGAGATATTAGATTGGTATCAAGACGAGTATGGCTATTACGTTTTCCCAAGGGGCACTTTGACTAGATGTGATATGAATAATAGTGATGCAGTCACTAATAAAACAATTAAAGGTTGGTATAAAAAAATTATGAGTGAACAAAAAATTAAAGAGGCATCTGAACTTCTCAAGTATAAGCACCAGATCATCCTACAAGGGCCTCCTGGTACTGGTAAGACTCGATTGGCTAAGTTGATCGCAGATAGTTTAACTGAGCCAGAAAATAAAGGTACCCCTGAACAAATTGTCAATAATCTAATTCAAGCCTTTGAAGTTAACAATAAAGAAGCTAGGTTGGAGCGAGAGAAGCAACAGAAATTGCTATCAGAGTTTCATGAAGCTTTCCCAAAAGAAAAACTAAAAGAGCTTACGCTAGAGAGCTATTCAATAGGAACAGGAAAGAACGACTCCTTTTGTTGGTGGATCGAAAGAGGACTACAAAGCTTGGGCTACTATTTTCCAGGCACATCTCGTTCTTACAAAATATATCGGAGCAAAGCTAAGGATGAATACAGTAAACATGGGTTTGTTAAAGATATAGATAACGATGAGTTAGCAATGAAAATGATTGCTGAGACTCTATATGAATTAGTGAACGATAATAGTGTAGAACAAGCCCTTGAGCGTTTCGGGGATAGCTTTGTCCTTAAGGTATTGCATAGCTATTACCCTGATGATTACTTCCCAATTAATAGTAAGGATGCTATTAGAAATGCTTTAAAGCTATTCGATGGTTACGATGATAGTCTAAGCCTGCTTGATCAAAACAAAAAATTGACGCAGATTTATATAGATAAAAAGAAACAATCTGATAGTGAAATGACAAAAAATGAATTTGCCAAGATTATTTGGAGTAACTTTAATTTAAAATCAGGCGAAGCGCTAACACAGAATAAAGAAGTTATAACCCACGGCGAGCATAGAATAATTCAATTTCATCCTGCATATACTTACGAGGATTTTGTCAGAGGTATTGTTGCTAAGACTGATGCTGCTGGTAATATCAGCTATGAAGTCGAGAATAAGACTCTTGCTGAGTTTGCAGAAAAAGCTGAAGGGAACCCTAATGGTAATTACGTATTAATCATAGATGAGATCAACAGAGCGAACTTACCAGCCGTATTGGGTGAGCTTATCTATGCACTCGAGTACAGGGATGATGACTCAATGGAATCCATGTATGAGTTCGAAGGTAAGAGGAATATCAACCTTCCAAAAAACTTATATATCATTGGTACCATGAATACGGCTGATCGCTCAGTAGGGCATATAGACTATGCAATTCGCAGACGATTTGCCTTTGTTGACATCCTGCCTGATGAGACTGTTATCACAAATGACAAGGCTAAGAATCTATTTGAAAAAGTAGCTAACTTGTTTACCTCTGAATACTTATCGTCAGACTTTCATAGAAATGACGTTCAAATTGGGCATAGTTATTTTATCGTGAAAAATGATAGTGAGATTCAGACCAAATGGCAGTATGAAATAAAACCAATATTAAATGAATACATTAAAGATGGGATATTGCTGAGTGAGGCACAAGAGGTTGTAGATAGTCTGTATGATTAATTCTAAGTTACTTAACCACATGGTCTCTGAGACTATCAGAGAGCATGGGGCAATCGATATTACAGCGTTTTCATATGTCATTGAAGCTGATGTTGTTTTTAAAGAAGATGAAAAGCGCAAGTGTATAGAAAATATAAAAAATGGTGAAAAAAGGTTGCTGCAGCCGTCTTTTTTCATTGGTGCTGACTGGTTAATTAAGAATGAGCTAGCGATATACGTCGCTCCTAAAGTGGACGTCAATAATCAGCAGATCGATTATCTACAGATATTGTATTCTTGTTTATCACGTCCAGATATTGCTAAATATACTGATCAGCTATACGAGATAAAAATAGATCAAGATTATATCGAGATTCAGCAAGAGCAAGATCTACTGACACCGTTGCTGATTGTGCAGTTCTTACAACTGCTTAAAGAGATCGTCAAAAAAGGTTTGAAAAAATCTTACTATTCAGTCGAACGTAATCTAAACGGTAGAATCAAAGGCAAGGTGAAAGTTGCTCAGAATATTAAAAGGAATCTCATAAATAATAAAAAGACCAGTACGATCTGCCAGTATGATGTCTTTGGCTATGACACCATCGAAAACAGAATACTAAAGCATACGCTAAAGTTTATACAGCGTTACTTGGCTCAAACATCAACGTTATCACAGTATATACAGCCATTAGTTAATTACTGTCAGCCAGCATTTGTTAGTGTCAGTGATGATGTAGACCTAAATCATCTTAAAAGTATTAAGCACAATGCGTTTTATAAAGAGTACAAGGAAGCTATTAGGATTGCTAAGCTCATAATCAAACGCTTTGGTTACAATACTAGGAATGCCAAAGCACAGCCCACTGGTAAGACTAGCGTTCCACCGTTCTGGATAGATATGTCCAAGCTGTTTGAGTTCTATACTTTAGGATTGTTAAAAGACAGGTACGGTCAAAAGCTTATATTTCAGGCGCAAGGTACATATGGTCAGCCTGATTTTCTGCTATTGGATGAAACCAACAAGCTCATTCTTGATGCCAAGTATAGGCCAATATATCAAGGTAAGGGATATCATAACGAGGATATTAGGCAATTGAGTGGCTACGCTAGGGACACCAGATTACTATCTAAGTTAGGATATATATCAGAAGCTGAACAGGATTCAGCTGTGGTTGGCTGTGTGCTGCTATATACAGATCAAAAGGCTGAGATGATGCTGCCAGATGATTTGACCTTGAATAAGGTAGAAGGCTTTACAAGGTTCTATAAAGTGCCAATTGCTATGCCTTTGATAAAATATTAAAAAATAAGTTGTTAATCAGTTTTATAGTCTTTAATCAATATTCATTGTGACTTCAATAGTTTAAATAAATTATAAGCCAGGATTTATAGCGAACAAACAGAAAATGCATTGTAACCGCTGTAATTTCCTTGTTAAAGCTGCCCAAAGTGAAGTTTGTGATAGCTACGGTGTTGATCGTCTGCATGCAAAGCTGACAAAACAAGGCAATGATATTAGCTAGTATATGGTCAGGAACATTGTGTACTCCTCTAATCAGCAATGTATAATGTGGTGTTTTTAGCTACTAACAAGGCATATGTCGATTCGTAACTGGACGTCTGCGTTAATTCGCGCTATGACTATGTTTGTTAAGCTTACCACTGTTTACTTAATCCAAATGATAGAAGTCCTCAAAGTTAATACTGATTATTGTATTGCATAACCAAATTAAGTCTGCTTAATAGCTATTATAATCTTAAAAATAGGTAGTAAATAAAGTGTCCTTAACGATTAAAAACCTAAAAGATCTTGTGATAGAAAAAGTAAATAACGCAGCCATAAAGTCTGAATATCAATCCTATAAATTAATCTTAGTTGCTGCCCCACAGCACTTACATTGCGCACTGGAAATGGAGCTTTTAAGCAGTCCTATTAGCATGATTAATTTATCGAAGCAGCTTTCTAGAAAGCTAGTAAGCCAATCAGTTAACCAAAGAGCCCATAGACTTCAAGAAGAGGTTAGTGAAATAACTAAATCTTGCAATAATTCAGTATGGCTATCAAAGATTGATATATTGTTCGAGACATCTCTGCAATGCGATCCAATTATGTTACTAAAAAATATAGCTAAATCTCAGGTCTTAGTGGTTATATGGCCCGGTGAAATAGTAGAAAATTCCATGGTTTATTCAAAGCCTGGTAAACAAGATTACAAATCCTATCCGTTAAAAAATTTAAAAGACTTACAGGTAATCGATACCTGCAATGGAGTGTTGAGATGAAAAAGTACGGAGATTTGATTCAATTTGAATCAGTAACAGCTAACATTCAGCTGAAGAACTCAAGTGACTATGATAAGGCGATAGGATTAGTATCGTCTTATGTAATATCAGAGAAAATGTCTCAGAAGTTAAGTAATGTGATTATTGAACAACTTCAGTACGAAGAGTCGGTTGATAATAAAGCGCTTTGGATTGTTGGTAACTATGGCTCAGGTAAGTCACACTTAATGTCAGTGATCTCCGCTGTTGCTGAGTTTCCAGATTTAGCTAGTTATATTTCAAATGAAACAGTTCGTAATGCTGCTGATAAAATTGCTGGTAAATTTAAAGTTATTCGTTTTGAAATTGGTTCAACACAGATGCCATTGACAGATATCATAACTAAAAATTTAACTGATGGACTTTCTGAAATTGGTATAGATTACGAATTCCCTCCAATGACAGAGATCTCATCGAATCATAAACCGTACTTCGAAGAGATGATGGCGGCATTCCATGAGAAATATCCTGATCATGGCTTACTGTTAGTTTGTGATGAAATGCTTGATTATTTCCGTTCTCGTAATGCACAAGAGTTACCTCTAGATATTGCTATTCTTAGAGTTATTGGAGAGGTGATAGACGGTACCCGTTTTCGTTTTATGGCTGGTGTACAAGAAGCTATTTTTGATAGTACTCAATTAGAGTTTTTATCTAAAGAAGTAAAACGAATACGTGACAGGGCTGAGCAAGTATTAATTGCTCGTGAAGACATAAAGTATGTTGTTGCAGAGCGTCTATTGAAGAAGGATGCACAGCAACAAGCATGGATTCGCGAGTATCTTCAAAAATTCACCCCTTACTACGATAAAATGAATGAGCGTTTGGAAGAGTTCGTCCGTATGTTCCCAGTTCATCCAGATTACATTAATACATTCGAAAGAGTAAGAATGGCAGGACTTGAGAATAGACAGGTGTTAAAAAGTCTTTCGCGCCAAATGAACGAATTGATGAAAGAAGAGGTGCCCTTAGATATTCCAGGTATTTTCTCTTATGATACGTATTGGAAAGAGCTAAGTAGTGAACCGAGCATGAAGACCAATCCTGAAGTTGGTCAAGTTATTGAGATTGGCGAACTTCTCATTGATCGGATTGATCAAGCTTATCCTACACCAGGTGAAAAAGAGTTTGCTAAGCGATTGGTTGCTGGTCTTGCTATTCATCGAATGGCAGTTGGTGATATTTATTCTGAAATGGGTGCAACTGCAGCAGAGCTGCGTGATTCCCTATGTTTATATTTGAAAAATATAGAAGTAATGCCCGGTGATAAGAGTAAAAACTTGGAAAATCATATCGTGACTGTTCTTACAAAAATTCGCCGTACAGTAAATGGTCAGTTTTTTTCAAAGAACAAAACGAATGACCAGTTCTACTTAGATCTGAAAAAGACTGAAGATTTTGACGCAATTATCGAAGCAAAGGCATCAACACTTGCACCAGATGACATTAACTCCGCCTATCATGCTGCAATGCTAGAGATTTTAGAACAAACAGACTCACAGCAGTCAAAAATGGCAATGTGGAAACATGAGTTGAAGTGGTGGGATAGAAACGTAAGTCGTCCTGGTTGGTTATTCCTAGGTTCTCCAAATGAGCGTGAAACAGCAAAGCCTCAGCTAGATTATTACATGTATTTCATTCAACCTGAGAACCCGCCAAAGCAGAAGAAAGCTTACATTCGTGAGGATGAGGTACAATTCATCCTTAAAAATCGCTCTGAAGAATTCAATCAGTCTTTGAAGAACTATGCAGCATCTTTTGCTTTACGTGCATTAGCCACAGGTAGTGCTCAGCAAACTTACAAAATCAAAGCTGATGGCTATCTTAGTGAGATAATTAAGTGGATTCGAGCCAATATCAAAGATGCTTTTGAAGTTGAATATAACGGAAAATCTAAACCAATAATGGATTGGCTAAAAGGTGTTTCCGTACGAGAGATAATTGGTATTTCAGATAATGAACATGGCAGTGTAAAAGATGTTTTTGAGTCTGTCGCAAGTTTTATTTTTGAAGATTATTTCCAGTCTTTAGCACCTGAGTATCCTAAATTTTCCCAGAGAATCACCGAAGACACCATCAATGTCGCTACTAAAGATGTATTGAATTTTCTTGCGGGTGGCGCGAGAACCAACCGTGCTAATGCAGTGCTTGATGCTCTTGAATTATTAGACGGAGATAAAGTAAAACCCAGTAATTCTCGCTATGCACAAGCCGTGCTTGACGTATTAGCCGCAAAAGGCCATGGACAAGTTGTTAATCAAAATGAATTGCTAGAAACTATACATGCGCGTTCATACTTTAAACCAGATAGTTATCGACTGGAGCCAGAGTGGTTATTAGTAATCCTAGCGACATTGGTATATGTAGGTGAGTTAGAGTTGGCTGTTGTTGGCAAGGTAATTACTGCAAGTAACATTGATTTGCTAAAAAGTATTGATTTCAATACGCTGCTTGATTTTAAGCATATTCAAGCACCTAAAGACTTTAACGTAACAGCTATCAAAGCAGTGCTTGATTTATTAGGAATGAACGAAGGATTAGCAATATCCATTCAGCAAGGCGATGAAAGTGTTGTCCGCAATATGGGGCAAGAAATTGAGAAGTTAGTTAAGGCTTTAGTAAAAGATCAACAGTCAGTAAAACAGCGACTGATGCTGTGGGGCTATCATGTTCTTTCAGAAAATGAAGCGACGCTACTAGCAGATCGTTTAAGCATAACCAAATCTTTCTTAGAGTCTCTGCAGCGTTTTAACTCTCCTGGTAAGTTGAAGAACTTTAAAGAATCCAAGGATGCCGTTCTTGAGCATTCAGAAACACTTAAAGAGTGGCAAAGCTTTCAACAGCTTTCTGAAGTTGTCGATAACTTTTCTGAATACGCACAATATTTGAAAGAAGCGCAACTTATACTTGATGAGAACGATCCTTGGCAATCACAAGTTAAAGATGCAGCTTTAGAACTAAGGAGCGGTATTGAAGATAAAGATCTGCGCTTGGAAACGAAGTTTAAAACGGCACAGCTATCTAAACTACAAGAACTAAAAAAAGCCTATATTCAACGCTATGTATCTCTATATCAGATGGCTCGATTGACAGCGGTAGAAAATAAACAAAAGTCAGCGCTAACAAGTGATAAGAGATTACAAGCTTTAGAAGCTTTATCTGCTATCTCTTTATTACCAGATGATAAGGTTAGGCAATGGAAAAATAATTGCGCCTCACTACAAGTAGCTGAATCAATAGATACAAAAACAATTGAATTGACGCCAAATCCGATGCAATTCTCTCCACGTAACGAAGGTAGACTTGCAACAGCAAGTGATCGCCTTGTTCAATTAGATAAACAGTTAACAGATATGCTATTTGACTGGACGCAAAGTCTAAAAGCGACATTAACCGATGTATCTTTACAACTTGACTTGTTGTCAGAAGCTCAACGCAGTGAGGTTAAGGCATTTACTTCCTCAGGTAAGTTGCAACTACCAGTGAGTAAAGAGTTCGTCGCAGCGGTAAATGAGGCTCTCTCAGGCTTAGAAGAAGTCAGGATTTCCACAGTAGACTTAGTGGCAAGTTTAGGTAAAGGGACACCTCAAACTCTAGATGACGTCAAAGCCCGCTTTAATGAGTTGCTTGCTCAACACTGTAAAGGCAAAGATAGCAGCAAAGTGCGTATCATTATTGACTAATGCTATCTAATGTTACACATTAGATCTCTTGCAAAAGTACCAGTTCATTGACTTCCACTGACGGAGTCAAGATGGCTAGCGATGACTTATGCAATAGGTCTATTTATTTAGAGCTCAGCTTAATCAGCTGATCTCAACAGGAAATAAAATATGAAACAAGAAAACCTTTTTGATAGTGGTAGTGACGAGAAAGTAGATGGGCCAGTTGAATGCTTAGGAATTACTTTTGAGAATAATGAAGACCGAAGAGCTCATTTTACAGAATTATTGCGTGAAAAACTAAAAGATCCAGAATTTAGAGCTATAGAAGGTTTTCCTATTGGAACCGATAAGGCTATTCTAGAGCTTTCCAATCCTCCTTACTATACAGCTTGCCCAAACCCTTGGCTAAACGAGTTTGTTGATCTTTGGGAGTCTCAGAAAGAAAAAAAAGATGATGAATATCATCGAGAGCCTTTTGCTGCTGATGTGAGTGAAGGAAAGAACGATCCAATTTATAATGCGCATTCCTATCATACTAAAGTACCTCATAAGGCAATTATGCGTTACATTCTGCATTACACTTTACCTGGGGATATAGTGTATGACGGTTTTTGCGGTACAGGAATGACGGGTATAGCTGCTCAGATGTGTGCTGACAAAACAATTGTGGAAAGCTTAGGTTACAAAGTTAATGATAAAGGTGAGGTTTTCGAAAAAAACGAAAGTTTAGAATGGATAGCCTTTTCTAAACTGGGAGCTAGAAAAGCACTTTTATCAGATCTTTCTCCAGTAGCAACTTACATTACTAGTCATTACAATGCAAAATTTGACCCAGAGAAATTCGAAAGAGAAGCGAACAGAATTATTGAACAACTCGAATTAAAATATAAATGGTTATATAAGACACACCATATAGATGGAAAAGAAGGTCAAATAATAAATACTGTTTGGTCGGATGTGTTTATATGTTCGGAATGTACTGAAGAAATTGTTTATTGGGATTCGGCTGTTTCTAATGAACAAAAAAAAGCTTTAGAGGTATTTCCTTGTCCATCTTGTGGCTTTGAGGCTAGTAAGAAGAGGATGCAAAGAGCAACAGTAGTAAAGTATGATTCTATATTAGATAAGACTATCACAGTCGGAAAACAGGTTCCTGTAGTAATCAACTATACAGTAGATGGGCTTAAGGGAAAGTTTTCTAAAAAACCGGACCAATCGGACTTATCTTTAATTAAAGAAATTGATGATTTTATAATTCCCTATCATGTGCCAATTTATGAACTTCAAGATGGATTTAATACAAAACAGCCTATACGTTCCCATGGTTTTACACACGCCCATCATTTTTATACCAAGAGAAACCTGATTGTACTTTCTGCTGCCTGGGAAAAATTAAAGCATTGTGACTCAAGGCTTCCGTTTTTGTTTACCGCTAGTCAAAGGGGGTTATCAAAGTTGGCAAGCATAGCTTTCTCTTATTACTTCCATGGAGGTGGTGGTTACATTAATGCTGGAACGAAAGGAACTCTGTATGTTTCAAGCACCAACCCTGAAGTTTCTGTTTTTCATGGACTTAAATCCAGAATACGCGGATTAAGATTCAGTTTAGATACAGTAAACGGAAATGTAATTACGGAAACAAAAAGTACTACAGAAAAAGGCCTTTTAAAAGATAATTCAGTTGACTACTTGTTTATAGATCCTCCATTTGGTGCCAATATAAATTACTCAGAATTGAATACTCTATGGGAACCTTGGTTGGGAGTTATTACAAATATAAAAGAAGAGGCAATCGAAAATTCAGTTCAGGAAAAAAAACTAGATGACTATCGAAAATTAATGAAATCCGCTTTTTCTGAATGTTATAGAGTATTAAAACCAGGACATTGGGTAACAGTGGAATTCTCAAATACAAAAGCTTCAGTGTGGAACACTATTCAATCAGCTTTAACAGATGCAGGTTTCGTCGTAGCTAACGTTTCAGCTTTAGATAAGAAACAGGGTAGTTTCAAAGCTTATACTAGCCCCACCGCAGTTAAACAAGACTTAGTTATAACTGCTTATAAACACTCCAATTTAACTGTTTTTAATAGAGAGAAAAAGAGTGCTGATAATGTGTGGGACTTTATCTCTAATCATTTGCTTTATTTGCCAGTAACTAAAGTACAAAATAACGAGTTGGTTAAAGTAATTGAGAGAGACTCTAGGATACTATTTGACCAGGTTGTTACTTATTATATTAAGAATAGTTATAGCGTCCCAATTTCAAGTAATGAGTTTCAAAGAGAGCTAGGAATACGTTATGTTGAACGTGATGGAATGTATTTTCTCCATGAGCAAGCTATAGAGTATGATAAAGTGAGAGCTAATTTTACTCAGATAAGGCAACTGAATATCTTTGTTGACGATGAGGCTTCTGCAATAGAGTGGATGCGTCAAGAGCTAAAAAGTAAGCCTAAAACCTACTCTGAAATCCATCCATTATTTTTAAATGAATTATCTGGTTGGAAGAAGAATGAGTTAGAGTTAGAGCTCTCTACATTGTTGGAACAAAATTTTATTAAGTATGATGGTAAAGATGAAGTTCCTGCGCAAATACATACGTATCTTTCTACCAATTTCAGAAACATGCGTGGTTTGGATAAAAATAACGCTGATCTTATAGCTAAAGCTAAAGACCGTTGGTATGTACCAGACCCAAATAAATCTGCTGACTTGGAGAAAGTTCGTTTACGCTCACTTTTAAAAGAGTTTGAAACATACAAACAAGAGAAGAAAAAAATCAAGCAGCCTCGAGCAGAGGCTTTACGTGCTGGCTTCAATGAAGCATGGAAAGTTCAAGATTTTCAGACGATTTTGGATATTGCAGCAAAGATTCCACCTGATGTTCTTCAAGAAGATGAAAAGTTGTTAATGTTTTACGATAATGCATTGACGCTAACCATAACAGACGACGATGAATGGTAGCATAGGATCGGTTAAAAAAATATGACCACAAGGAAGAGTAATCACTCTTCCTTAATTTTTTAGAAGAGAGCTATGGAACAAGAAAGCCTACTTGGTATCGAAAGCAATATAAAGGAATCTGGACCAGTTGAATGTCTAGGTATAAAGTTTGAAAATGATGATAACCGAAGGTCTCATTTTATAGAACTATTACGTGAGAAACTAAAAGATCCAGAGTTTAGAGCTATAGAAGGTTTTCCGATTGGAACTGATGAAGCTATTCTAGAGCTTTCAGATCCTCCTTACTATACAGCTTGTCCAAACCCTTGGCTCAACGAGTTTGTTGATCTTTGGGAGTCTCAGAAAGAAAAACAAGATGATGAATACCATCGAGAGCCTTTTGCTGCTGATGTAAGTGAAGGAAAGAACGATCCAATTTATAGCGCTCATATGTACCATACTAAGGTGCCTCACAAAGCTATAATGCGCTATATCCTGCACTATACAAACCCTGGTGATATAGTTTTTGATGGCTTCTCAGGGTCAGGAATGACAGGCTTAGCTGCTCATTTATGTTCATCTGAAGAGGCTATTCGCCAGCTTGGCTATATAGTTGATTCTCAAGGTAATGTTATTTCAACTAGTGATAAAGGGGTTGAGCAAGCTAAGTTCTCTCGTGTTGGAGAGCGTAAAACAATTCTTAATGACTTGTCTCCAATTGCAACTTTAATTTCTAGTGGCTATAACTCACCCTTGAGTATTGAAAAGTATCGAGAAGATGCAACATTAATTTTGGAAAGTATTAAATCTAAACTAGATTGGATTTATCATACGAAACATATAGACGGTCAAATAGGGAAGATTAATTACACCGTTTGGTCAGAGGTTTACTCATGCCCTCAATGCTCAGGAGAGGTCGTATTTTGGGAGCAAGCAGTACAAAGAGAAGCAATGGTAGTACTCTCGGAATTTAACTGTAAGCATTGTGGAGCAGAACTTTCTAAACGAAACGTAGAAAAGATTTTTGAGAAGTCTTTTAATGGCTTAAACCAAGAGTTTCAATCTCGTCAAAAACTTAAACCTGTGCTGATTAACTATTCAGTAAATGGTCTTAATCGGAGGTTTGAAAAGATTCCAGATGAGCTGGACATAGAAACGTTGGATAAAGTTAATGAGATAAAAAATAATGGATACATTCCAACAAATAGAATAATTGGTGGTAAAGAAATTGGTCGACTTAAATTAATTTCAATGGATACGATAGATCAACTAATGTGCCCAAGAGCCAATTTAGTTCTTGGTGCGTTTCTAGCAGAGTGTGAAAATAAACCTAAACTAAAACTATTGATAACATCTGCAATTTTAAATTTAAGTTGGATGTATCGTTGGAGAGCAAACGGGAAGGGAGGTACGACATCTGGTACATATTACATTTGCGCCACTCCACAAGAGAATAACGCGTTTAATCAATTAGAAACTAAATTGAAAAGCCTTTTGAAAGGTATGAAAGACAACCCTCGCAATGTGGTCTCATGTGGTGATAGTTCGTGCCTTAGAATTAAAGAGAATTCAATAGACTATATTTTTTTAGACCCTCCTTTCGGTGCAAACTTAATGTACTCTGAGCTCAGCTATTTATGGGAGTCATGGTTACAACTGTGGACCAACAATAAAACAGAAGCTATTGAAAACTCTACACAAGGCAAGGGCCCCGATGAATATAGACACTTAATGACAAAGTGCTTTAAAGAAGCCTACAGAATACTCAAGCCAGGAAGATGGATTACCATCGAGTTTTCTAATACAAAAGCTTTAATATGGAATTCGATTCAGACAGCCATTAAAGAAGTAGGTTTTGTTATTGCTAATGTATCAGCGCTTGATAAGAAACATATGAGTTTTAAGGCAGTTACAACTGCTACTGCAGTTAAACAGGACTTGGTGATTACAGCTTATAAACCAGTAGAAAATCGTTTGAATGGAATTGATATAGATAGCGATACATACATTAAAGATATATGGGCATTTATCAACTCACATTTAAATTACTTGCCAGTCTCAAAGTTTCACGGAAGTGAACTCGTTAAGCTACCAGAACGTGACCCAAGAATACTGTATGACCAAACTATTTCTTACTATATTTCTAGAGGAGCTAATCTGCCTCTTTCAAGTAAAGAGTTTCATTTAGAGCTTGATAAGAGATTCAAAGAAAGAGACGGAATGTACTTCACCGATAAGCAATTGGTCGAATATGAAAGAGCGAGGATAAAAGCCTCAGCTGTTCAGCAAATATCAATATTTGTTGATGATGAAGAGTCAGCTATTGAATGGTTAAGGTATGAACTTAGTGATAAGCCGAAAAGTTATTCACAGATTCATCCATTGTTCTTGAGTCAGCTTTCTGGTTGGAAAAAAAATGAGTTAGAATTAGAGCTATTGACACTTTTGGAGCAAAACTTTCTTAAATACGAAGGCTCTGATGATGTTCCATCTCAAATTCATACCTACTTATCTACTAACTTCAAGGATATGCGAGGTTTGGATAAAAATGATCCTAAACTTGTAGCTAAAGCTAAAGATCGTTGGTATGTTCCAGACCCGAATAAATCGGCTGATTTAGATAAAGTTCGTTTGCGCTCACTTTTAAAAGAGTTTGAAATATACAAACAAGAGAAGAAAAAAATCAAGCAGCCTCGAGCAGAGGCTTTACGTGCTGGTTTTCATAAAGCTTGGGAAATAAAAGATTTCCAATCAATTTTGGATGTAGCAGCTAAAATTCCAACAATTGTTCTCCAAGAAGATGAAAAGCTGTTAATGTTTTACGATAATGCATTAACTTTAACTTCAACGGAATATGACGAATGGTAACTAACTATACTAAGAGGCTTTAACTCCTCTTAGTATTTTTAAGAATAAAGATTTTTGGTGAATTGGATATTTTAAAGATTTGAAAGCCAATTCGTATATTCATCTTGATTAGCTTGTAATATTATATTCCAGTCTAAATCATACACTTGGAAATAACTAAGGTCTGTAAGGTGAATTACAATAAAACTAGGTACGTTGAATTCTAAACTTAATATTTCCATAATTCGAATTTGTAATTTTAATCTTTTTTTTATGGGCGGAATACTTTTTACTAGATGTTGTTTTGAATCAAGTTTTCCAGTTGTCTCTATGAATGCTGAGATTCTTCCATTTCTGAACTCCGTATAGTCAACATCTCTACAAAAGCAGTTATAATCTAGTTTATAGTGCCAAACACTATAGCTGGACATTTGTTGTGGATATTTAGGAGGATCTGGCAGATTGAGGTAACCCTCCCAAACTTAAGACACCTAATAAATAGAATTAAGCTGCCTGATTGAGTTTCTGTATCGGTGTAAAACCGCCATTGCCCATGTTTGGGCGCTTATGATTATAATGGTATAACCAGTTTTCTGCTTGTGCGCGTACCTGCTCTAGATTATCAAACAGCTCCTGATTTAACCAATCATATCTCATGGTTCTGTTAAAGCGCTCTACATACGCATTTTGCTGTGGATTGCCAGGTTCAATATAGCTTAAGATGATGCCTTGCTGCTCAGCCCAGTCTTTGAGCGCATTGCTGATGTATTCAGGGCCGTTATCGCATCTTATCTGCACAGGTTTGCCTCGGTACTCAATAAGCTGATTAAGACTGCGTATGACCCTTTGCGCCGGTAGCGAGAAGTCGACTTCAACGGTGAGTGCCTCACGGTTGTAATCATCAATGACATTGAACAGTCTAAAGCCGCGGCCATCAGTTAAGCTGTCGTGCATAAAGTCCATGCTCCAGCTTTGGTTAATCCTATCAGGTACTGCTAATGGTATTGGTTTAGCACGTTTAATGCGACGCTTAGGCTTGATTCTAAGGTTGAGTTCAAGCTCACAGTAGATGCGATATACCCGCTTATGGTTGTACGGCAGTCCTAGCACATTACGCAAGGTTAAAAAGCACAAGCCAAAGCCCCAGTTCTTGTTCTCATCAGTCAGTTTGATAAGTAAGTCCGCTATTTGCTGGTTCTCATCTGTTACCACCGACTTGTGATAATAACAGGTGACGCTGATGTTAAAGATGCTACAAGCCCTGCGGATACCAATACCACGATCTTCAATGTAGTGACAAACCAACGCTTTGCGCCTTTGGGGCGCTACCACTTTTTTGACATAGCATCCTGTAGGATGTCGGATTTAAGACATTCATCAGCGTACATCTTCTTTAAGCGGGCATTTTCAACTTCAAGCTCTTTAAGACGGCTGATAAGTGTGGCGTCCATACCACCATATTTAGATCGCCAGTTGTAGAAGGTGCTTTGACTGATGTTATGCTCGCGGCACAGCTCAGTGATAGGAACGCCTTGCTCGGCTTGTTTTAGGATGTTGACGATTTGGTTGTCGCTAAAGCGTGTCTTTTTCATAGGATTCTCCTGCTGGTGTATTTTAGCAGTTAATCTCTATTTGTAAGTGTTCTTATTTATTGGGGGGATTACCTTGAGAGATAGTTTAGAATCTCCTAAACCTTCTATAAATTCTTTTAATTTATTGCAATTAAAAAACCTCTTCTCACCTTTAGTGTTATATGCGACTATTTCAGTTAGAGGTTCTGGGTGATTAGGAATCAATTCATTGCTGACTATAGATTTGTACTCTATATAATAGCTAGATGCAATGACAGAAAAACGCTTCAATAATGGCATTCTCAATTCTAACGAAGGTTTTGGATAATTCTTGTCATGTGCATCAATGAATGCAACAATATTCTTCCAGTTTCGGACTTCAACATAAATGTCATCAACGAAATCACCAATAGCTAAAGAATATCTATACTCTTTATAACTCACTTGCGCCTCTCACTTTAATTGAATGACTGAGTATAATGATGTGGCTGGACCATCGAGTCAATACCGTCGACAATGTGTCTAACGGAATCAACATCAAAATTGTATTATAAATCTTTCTTTATATAATTTATTTCTATAATGACACTAGTATGCTCAAGTAAAGCGCAAAGTAACATTTGAGCTAAGTTTTTATTTAGTATTTAAAATCAAGGGATAGATATGAACTGGCAAAAACGCCTTCTTGAGCAATTAGCGTTAATAGAACCAATCCATTATATTATTCATGATCCAGACAATTTATGCTTTGAACCTACAATATTAGACCTATTCGAACAGGCAGGAGCTGTGTTTTTCTCAGAAACTGACCCGATGGCTTTGAGACTGTGTTATGAGGAATGGCTTGAACATGGTGATCGTAATGCGTTAATTATTAGAGTTGTAGATGGATACCCTGCTGTTCCTTATGATATAGATTCTTCAGCTACTAGGTTAGATTTCGATATAACTGAAGTAATTCCTCAACTAGACAAATTAGTTTTGAGGGCATTAACACCCCAAAACTATGACCAATTGTTAGATGTGGTTAAAATTTATCGAGTTGGTAAGCTCAATCATTTCGATAGTTTGGATTTTGTGCTAAGGCATATATATAAAATTGCCCCTGAAATTATCCAATCTGAAATAGATCTAGTGCGACTGCTTATTCGTAAGCATTATCTAGGTATTGAAATGCCAGAGATGTTCGAAAATAGATTGATCGAAACACTAGGAGCTCGTGAGAACTTCAGTCTCTGGGAGTTTAATAAAATTCTGCCTAATAGGACTGAATTTTTTGAGTTTCTTCAAAGCCAATGGCTTTTATACTTACAGCAAAAGGTAAGTGCTGACAACGTTGAAGATAATGCTTTACCAAAGGATAGGTTAGTCGTTCCCTTTGGTGATCAAGATATAAAATTGTTTATAGATAATTTATTCTCAGATGGCATGCTTAAAGCTATTGAGTTTGAAGGGTTGAAAGAAGGTGATTGGGAGTGGGTTGGTGTTATTACAGAAGATAATTCAAGAGATTATCTGCGATTAAGTTTTTTGTTTTCAAAGTTAACGAAGCAATTCGATAATATGGATAAACCTTTTATAACTGAATTTTGGGAAGGTGTGGCGCGTGATTTAGGAGTGCTAAATGCTTTGTCTTACTCTCTCAAAGGTAGCAATACTACTATTCTAAGCACTGACATAACAAACCTTAATGCGAAAATAGATGAACATTTTGAACTATGGTTACAAGAGAATTTTGGCAGTTTAATTAACACGCCTACTGCAGGCTTTCCTATTATGCTACATAAAGTTCCCGATTGGTTATATCTAAAAGTGAACAATGGCCAAAAAGTGTGTTTGTTAGTAATGGATGGGATGGGTTTCCAGCAATGGACCCAAGTAAAGCAAAGTATTGTTGATATACCTGACATTCGAATTGAGGAAAAAGGAATATTTGTTTGGGTTCCTACGATAACATCTATTTCTAGGCAGGCTCTTTTCTCTGGAAAGCAACCTCGGTCATTTCCAGACTCATTGCTTACTACCTCTAAAGAAAAGGCATTATGGCAAGCGTATTGGGAAGATAAAGAATTAAGTAAGAATGAAGTAACGTACGCGGTTAAAGTTGAAAATAGCAGGGATATTGATTCTTTTAAGGAGCGTTTCCACTCTCCAAAGCTTAAGGTCGCTGGTTTTGTTATCAATTATATTGATGAGCAAATGCATGGTATAAAATCTGGAATGTCAGGATTGAATGCCGCATTAATTGATTGGCTTGATAAATGGCAGTTCGCTTCCAAAATACAAGCACTATTAGATAGCGGTTTCGAAGTCATTATTACTTCAGATCATGGAAATCAAGAAGCCGTAGGTTGTGGATGGCCTAATGAAGGTGTAAAGGCTGAAACCAAAGGTGAACGAGTAAGAATGTATAAAGATAAAGTTGAATATTCGAATGATAAGACAGACGTGTTAGAATGGCCAGCTAAGAAATATGGTTTACCACCTGATATATATCCGCTTGTAAGCAAAGGTCGCCACGCGTTCATTCAAAAAAATAAACTAATTGTTGGACACGGTGGAATCAGTTTGCATGAGGTCATTGTTCCACTAGCTATTGTTACGAGAGATCAGCATGTCAAAGAAAGTTAGCTTTAGTCGTCATATTGAGCTTCAATGGCTGGACTCAGTAGCAAAGTGGGTTGCTGAAGGTAAAGAAAAAAAAGAACTCGAAGAGCAAATTGATTTAATGCTCCTACCTTCTATTAACTGTAAGGTAAATCGAGGAAAAACACGAAACCAGTTAACCAAATTATGGTTTTCCAGTTCTGATAATATTGATTCAACTTTTGAGCAGTTCGCTATTAATACTGTCAAAGATAGCAAACATCCAGATTTTTTGTTGCATTGGGGAATGTTGGTAGCAAAAAATAACTTTTTTGCTGATGTAGTGAGATTTATTGGTCGACGTGAAAAACACTCTGATCCATTTACTTATGCCCAAGCCCAAAAGAAAATCGTTGAGCTATATGGAGATACAGAAACAGTAAAGCGTTCGCTTCGCTCTGTTTTGAAAACACTGATTGACTTTAATGTTCTTGAGCGCAAGAGCAACGGGACTTATAAAGCTCCAAGAGTCGGTCATGATATACCTAGTAATCATAAAAGTTGGCTTCTTCAATCTCTAATGTATAACCAAGATTTTCAAAGCCGATCACTTACTGATTTACTTGATGATCTCGTTTGGTTCCCATTTGTCTTTTCAGTATCGGTAAATGAGCTCGAAACGACTTGGTTTGATCTTCATCAGCAAGGTAATGAGTTGATTCTGTTTAAGAAATAGGAATTAAGTTAGCTATTAAATTTAATTGTAACCCAGAGTTAGACCGGCTAGTAAACCCCACACCCTTTATAATTTGCTAGAAAGTTATAAAGTATGCCTCGATTGCTATGCTAAGCATAATTAATCGCTAGATACTAGTCGATCTAATTCTGATATTATTAAAGAGGATAATTAGTTTTCTATTAATAATGTATATTTGACTAAAGTTAATAATATAACTCAGCTCACTTATTTCAATGATGTCCCATTTTTAAGCATTTCAAGCACTTTATCCTCACCAAGCTGGTCAATCAATGCTTGCAGATTGGTAGTAGAGTCAGCTTTGGTTTGCGCATCTGCTCTAAATTCTGCCGTATCTCTACCTTCACGCAAAGCATCTAAATAGTCCGCCCACTTCTGCATCATATCACTACGATCATCGATGTATTCAAATCGACCATAGGCGGTTCCATTAGGATCTTTCGTCGTATGACCTAATGCCATCTCTACAAGCACAAGCGGATACTTTAAATGCTCTTGTAGGATGGTCTTCGCTGTCGCTCTAAAGCCATGAGCACAATGTATATCTTTATAGCCTAAATCCTTCAAACGCTTATTCGCCGTCGCATCAGATATGATCTGATGCTTTTTTGCCGTCTGGCTAAAAAATACGTATTCAGTATGGCCATTAATTTTATGTTGCTTGCGTAATATGTCCACAGCTTGACGAGGTAGGGGAACAACCATGTCCTTGACCATATTTACCTTGCCTTGTCCTTTCAATGGCTTCAACCGCCACCTGCCAGCCTCTAGGTCTAGATTAGCCCAGCGCATACGTCTTAAATCACCATTGCGAACAAATAGAAGCGCTAATAGCCTAAGGGAATTTATGGTGTTTGGGTCACCTTCTATTGTCTCGATAGCTTTAAGTAATTTAGCCAAGTCCTTCGGTTGAGTAACCGCAGGACGATGACCGTAACTTGACTTAGCCAACTGGCTCTTAATGAGCGCCGCAGGATCACTCGTACAGAAGCCTCGTGCCCCAGCATAGACAAACACATCACTGGCAATGCCAGCACAGCGTTCAGCCTTGTCTGTGGGCTTACCATCCTTGTTTAATGAGTTTGCTTGAATGTCTAACAGCACTTCAAGCATTTTAGGAGAAGTGATATCGCTGATTGGCTCGTCACCAATATATTTGCATATAAGATCAAGACGACCTTTCTTACGAATGAGAGTATTGCTCTTCTGAGTCTGATCTAAACTGTCAAAGTACTCCCAAGCAAAATGATTAAAAGAGTTTTTAGTTTTACTAATAATACTTTTCTTAATTTCTTCACGATGGAGTTTTGGGTCAATACCTTTGCTCAGCAGATCTTCATACTCACGCCAAACTTCACAGGCACGAGCATACGAGATATTTGGATATATACCGATGGAGATAATGCTTTGTTTAGGATTGGAAGGTGGGTAGTATCGATACATCCATGACTTAGTTTCAGTAGGACGCACCATTAAGAATAGTTTGGGATGGTTTTTGATAGGAACGAAGTACTTCTTATCTTCAGGCTTATGGCTGCTGATGCTTCGGTCTGAACTGATCGCTTTTCTTTCCATATCCTAGATCTCCATGAGTAGACTCAAAACTCGGTATACTTGACAGTATACTCAAAGTGCATGGATTAGGATAGATTCATAGGACAGTATGGAACGCCAGATACAACAAAGCCCCTGATATCAGGGGCTTTAGCTGTTCTATAAGGTAGTATAGGACTATGTAATGGTACCCGGAGCCGGACTTGAACCGGCACGCTATTGCTAGCGAGGGATTTTAAATCCCTTGTGTCTACCAATTTCACCACCCGGGCAAAACTTGTGTTATCTAACATGTAAACTAGCTGATAGACTGTCTAGTTACTAGATAAGTGGTCGCTATTATAATCAGTTGAGATAATAATGCAAGCCAAAATTAACGTAAAGTTAATAAATAATTGGAGGCTGGAGTCGGAATCGAACCGGCGTTAACGGAGTTGCAGTCCGCTGCATGACCACTCTGCCATCCAGCCAATCAAGGTGGACTATATTAGCAAAAATATGCCAAATTACAAGTCATTTTTTGGCTAAAAATAGCTTATTTTCTCACTTGTGCTGATTTTAGTGCTTTTTTATGAGTTTTTTGCGTATTCAGGCTCATCAGCGAGCCGGACTCACTGATGAGAGTAATGATCATTGAGTGTGTACTTTTATAATATCTCTTCGTTATTACGTTTGGCTCGTTTGATATCGCGATAAGTCGCGGTACAAATCAATACCAGCACGCCGAGCGTAATGGCTGGCCAAATTAAAATATATAAGCCGTAGATAAAGACGTTGTCCATGATATCTCCTTATAGTATTTATGAAGGGTTGCCTGTGCAGCGGGTCACATATTGACCAACTGCTAAACCCGCAAGCGGTGCTCGCTACCTGTGTTTATGAAAGCTCAGAGGTCGATGCCTTGGCTTTTTTATCATAATCGCCGACACGTTGATTGATTAAAGCAAAATCAAAGTGTTCATCACCCATGAGGCTAACGATGATACAAACAATGGTGCTGGCACCATAGGCTGTTAGTGAGGCCAGTAGTACCATGTACTGACGTAAGAAGCCTGTGGCAAAAATGAGCATCAGTACCAGCGTTATCGCTGCCGCTACCATGCCGATTTTACGACCCAAAAAGCCAAAGACCATCAGTCCAATCACGACTGCGGCGCCCACACTGGCCAGTATTTCAAAGAAAAGGGCAGTAAAGCCTGTCATTGGTAGCAGCTCAAAGCGTACCACACAGAATAGCAGCAGGCCGATGATGACTGCCGAGGTAAAGGCGGCATTGGTCACGCGGTTCCAAAACACACTGGCGATGACCGGAAAAACAATCGCGCCCCACAGCGCCCCTACAAAGACCAACATCACCAAGATATCTAGCTTAAAGCTGGCAAAGATCAGTCCGGCAGCGGTGGCGATAATCATCGTGCTACGACCAACGAGCATCATCGTTTTAGGCTTGACGCGGCCTTTGGCAATGTTCTTGCCATACACATCCGCCATCATAATGGTCGATAAGGCCGACAAATCCGAATCAGCTGTCGATGATAGTGAGCCAATGACTAAGATAAAGAATAGGGCGATAAATACAGGGTGCAAGTAAGTGCTGACCATCTGCGGGATGAGGTTGTTCATATTGCCATCTAGTGGCTCGATACCGATGGTCAAAGCCATCAATCCGATCATACCAAGACCGATGACGATGCCAGCATAGCCGACCGTGGCGGTAATAAAGGTCTGTTTAATCTTAGTCTTATCGATCGCAAACAAGCGCTGCGTGATGGTTTGGTTACCAATCGCATAAGCAAGTACAGCGACAAAATAGGGCGCTCCTTGCTGAAAAAACGCTTCGGATGAAAAGAAATCCTGCTGTTCAAGCGTGAGGTTAGAGAGGCCATCGACCATGACTTGTGGCCCACCCATCGCAAACAGTACCGCTGGAATAATGACAATACCGATGGCCATCAAAGCGACCAATTGCGCAAAGTCTGTAAAGACGGAAGCACGAAACCCTGAGGTTAGGGTGTAGCTTAGCACCCCGATACCTGCAATCATGACACCCGTCTGAAACGATAATGGCGATAATACCGACACCAACGCCCCAGCTGCAGTAAAGTTGACCATCAAGCTAATTAAGCTGCCCATAAGGTTGGATATGGCTAAAATTAATTGGCTTGATGAGCCATGGCGGGCGTGGATAAGCTCACCTAAGGTATGACCATCGGGTGCAAGCTCACGAAAGCGCATACCAAAAGGATAGATGAATAAGATCATCAGCGCGCCCCAAAAGCCGTAATGTATCGGCCCTGATACGCCATACTTGTAGCCAGAGGTCGCCGCCGCATAAAACGATGCCGCCCAAATCCAAGTAGCGGTCATACTAGCAGCACCCATGCCAAAGCCGACGCCGTGGCCTGCCACCATAAATCCTGAAGTGGTTTCTTTGTCTTTTTTGATCAGCAATGACAACAAATACGTGCCGCCATAAAACGCTAACAACAATAAAATAATGGTTAACGATGAAAATTGGAACAGTGACTCAGTTTTCAAATTCATACCTCGCGATTATTTTACATAAATAAAAGTTTAATAGTATAACTTTATCCAAAACTGTTAAGAATACAATAAAGCCCATAAAATTCTTATGTAGAGGCATCACACAGTGCTAACAGTTGGCCTTCATAAAAAGCGGTCAGCGCCGACCCAAATGCAGCACGCTGGCGCACTTGGTGTTTTAAGAGTAGATCCTGCAAGCTGTAAATGACAACTGCCCATTGACATCATGTCGGTCACTCACTGTTGTACGTCATTTGAAAAAATCACATGCAACAGTGAGCCACATCTCACAAAAATCGCAGGGCAGTCATCAGCATGCGTCTGTTGATGGACTATCCATCACGCTGTCAAGTGGTCATACTTGATAGTAGCTGGCTGCTATAGAGTGCTGACAAGGCAGGTATCTACAGCAAAATTATGGATAAGCACTCAGCCATCTGCTGATGACGGTGCTAAGTGTAGACAGCTTTATCGGCTAATATGTATAGCCGGCTGAAATACACCCAAGCATGAGCGAATTTTTGCCCATGATTAGGTAATTGACGCATTACCTGTAGTTAAGTATCAAACACGCTACAGCCCTGATGCGTCGCACCATAGGCTCGGTATTTATAAATAAAACTACAGCTATGTTAACTATGTGTAACATACTCGTGCACTAAGGGTACCCTATTCTGCCGTGAAGCTCAAATCTATCGGTCAGTTATCTGTCATAAATGACCAAAAGGCAGAGGCAGACCTCAAGAAAAATGGCATTGACAAATGGGGTTTATGAAAAGGTGTTTGTGAGGGTATCAATAAGGCTAACGTATTGAATGGTGGCAGTATTAAATGATCAATGTGAGGGTATCAAAGTAAACGGATCGGTGATAACGACAGGATTTAGAAAATGTGGTTAGGCAATACTCATCAAATACCAGTGTAGTAGGTGACTCTATTGTCACGCAAAAAACCAGCCAGCCCCAAACCATAGCGCTGGGCGACCCGTACGGCCGTACTGGTGGGAGCAGACATGCCAACGAGCCAAGGGATACGCCCACGAATCGATTTTTGTACCAGCTCGATAGACAAGCGTGAGGTCATCAGCACACAGTCTGCCTCTCGCTTGTTGCGCAGCTGCCAACCGATTAATTTGTCGAGTGCATTGTGACGGCCAACATCTTCAAACAAATACAGCTGCTCGTCATGCAGGGTCGCTGCTGCATGCACAGCTCCTGTCAGTTGGTGTGTATGCTGTGTGGCATCTACTTGCTGACGTAGTGCTAATAGATACTCAAGGCTTGGCACGGGTGCCTTATAGCTATGCATGTTTGCTTGTGAGTAGTGGCTCAAGTCGGGCAATGCCTGTGTCAGCCCCGTGATACCGCACATACCGCAGCCTGTACGCCCCGCCAGTTGGCGCTTTTGGGCTTGGATGCGCTGATGGCAGCGTTGGTTTATCACCAGCTCTACGACATAGATATCATAATCTTGAAATTGCTCTAAGCGTTGCTCAATGGAGGCGGATTCAAGATCGCCATCGTTTAAGGATTGAGCAAAATTTTGGTAGCTGGCAATATCTGTAAGATGTGTCACTTCCCAATCAAGCAACTCATGACTGTGCTGAATCAAGCCCTCGCTAAATAAGAACCCAACAGCCAAATACTCTAGTTGGTAAGGGCTGGCCATCAGTACCGCATAATGAATCCCATTAATAACGATTGATACCGCTGCCTCTACTGCCAAACTGGTGGTTTGAGACTCAACACAGCTTTGAGGTATATCGGCTCCATGAGCCTTGTCCGATGGATAATAATGCTTCTGTGCTAAATGTTTGCGAGCGAGCATTGTCTCGGCTGCGCCATTATCATTATCCTCAGATATCTCAGTCATAATCACTCTAGTTTCAGTTGTCTCTGCCATCATAGCCATTTTGCTAGAGGACTCACTTTGCTCAAAATTACTTTCAGTGATCATCACCACTTATACAGGTTCGACTGTCTGAACACTTGTATTCACACGCTCTAAGATCACGGTCGTCGATTTGTATGCTGGGATATGAGAGTCTGGCGCATGGGTATCCAAATCAAACAGGTCGTTACATTCAGGATAATAGGCGGCGACGGCATTGGCGGCGATATCCATCTCAGTCAATATGAGCGGCCCTAGTACGCGCGGCTTGTTTTTATACGCTGTGTGGCTTGAGCTGCTGGCGTGCCGCGATACCATCACCTGATCTCCTTTTTGCCAGCCTAGGCGGCTCATCTCATCTGGATGCATAAATAGCACGTCGCGGCGATTGGTCTGGCGATAGCGGTCTTTAAACCCGAATATCATGGTATTAAATTGATCGTGACTACGGACACTGGTCAATTGCCAAACCTTTTGCGTTGTGTCCTCATGATCAATGTCATGTGTATCCGCCATTTGGGCAGCGACATAAGTGATAGGGTATTGTGGTACTTCAAACTGAGCTTTACCGCTTGCGGTGTTCCATACACGATGGCGAGCCGCATGATACAAATGAAACCCGCGCTCGGCTGCCCGAATGCGCGTGTTGAAGTTCTCAAAGCCGTCAATCGCTTGGGCGATATAGTCGCGAATGAGATCGAAGTCGGCACTCATCGCCTGCCAAGGAATGTCGGTATCAGTCTTGAGCACATGCGTGGCGATATCGGCGACGATCTGCGCCTCGGATTTGAGCGCGTCGCTGACTGGTGTTAGGGTGCCTTGCGTTGGGACAATCTGACACATAGAGTCTTCGATGGTGGCAAACTGCTTACCTTTGGCCGTCACGATACGCTCAGTACGCCCTAGACAAGGCAGTATTAGATTGTGCACCCCGGGGTAGAGCATAGTTTCATTGAGCTTGGTGCCCACAAATATATTGAGCTGTGTGGTGGTGAGTGCTTGCTCGATAGCGCTGGTATCGGGGGCGGCCACGGCATAGTTACCGCCCATACTCATAAAGACTTTTAGCTTACCTGCGATCAATGCTTTGGCACCTGTCACCACATCAAAGCCTGCTGCTTGCGGCATTGGGCGCTTAAAGACGCGCGCTAGACTATCGAGTAGCTTTTGCGCTGGGCGTTCATGGATACCCATGGTGCGATCGCCTTGTACGTTAGAGTGTCCACGCACAGGAGATGCGCCTGCGCCCTCAATGCCAATCATACCCATCAATAATAATAGGTTGGTAATCATCGCTACATTGTCATCGCCTTGTACATGCTGAGTGATGCCCATGCCCCATGTGCAAATGGTCGCTGGACTATCGGCGACCAACTTAGCAAGCCTGATAATCTCTG
The DNA here is from genome assembly GCF_001921765.1 of Psychrobacter sp. C 20.9. Classification (NCBI taxonomy): domain Bacteria; kingdom Pseudomonadati; phylum Pseudomonadota; class Gammaproteobacteria; order Moraxellales; family Moraxellaceae; genus Psychrobacter; species Psychrobacter sp. C 20.9. Next base: position 140,740 of record NZ_MRYC01000010.1, read on the forward strand.
TCTGAGCGATACCGCAGCCTTGCTCGATATCCGTCCATGATTGCTCGGTCAGCCATTGTTTTAATGGTTCGAACCCTGAGGTATGAGTGGTAATAAAATCATGGTTGATTCTATCATTTTCAATCAGCCATTTGGCAATACCCGTTAGCAGCGCTGCATCGCCGCCTATTTGGATTTGCACGACTTCATCGATCATGGTATCGCTTTGGCCTGCTGCCATATGCGTGGGTTTTTGTGGGTTTCGAAACTTACTCAAGCCTTGCTCGCGCATGGGGTTTATCGAGAGGATTTGGCAGCCTTGCTCATGGGCATGAGCGAGCATCTCGAGCATGCGCGGATGGTTGGTGGCAGGGTTTTGACCAAACATCAATATGAGCTTGGCTTGCTCAAAATCTTCTAGCATGACTGTCGCTTTGCCGACGCCTAGCTGTTTACCGAGCATCACTGAGGTCGGCTCATGGCACATGTTCGAGCAGTCAGGCAGATTGTTGGTGCCAAAGCTGCGAACAAACAGCTGATACATAAAGGCCGGCTCGTTGGTCACGCGCCCTGAGGTATAAAATAACGCCTCATCTGGTGAGTCAAGTTGACCTAATTGCTCAGCGATACACTGATAAGCGGCCTCCCAAGAAATCGGTACATAGCGATCTTGTGCGGCATTATAGTACATCGGTTCTGACAAACGACCACTATGCTCAAGTTCGTAGCCAGACCATCCTTGTAACTCGGTCACGGTATGCCTTGCAAAAAAATCAGCGTCTGCTTTTTGTGTCATGGTCTCACTGGCAATGACCTTGATTCCGTTCTCACAGACATTAATGGTCTTGTGTGATTTATGGTCAGGCCATGCACAGCCAGGGCAGTCAAATCCGCCTTGAGGTTGATTGCTTTTAAGCACGCTAAGACCACCCCGTAAAAACGTTTGATAGTCCATCAATTTTTGAGTCGAGGAGATCAGCGCAGGCCAACCAGCAGCAGGGTGGGAGTAGATAGGAATTTTGCGCATGACAGACCTCTTAGATAGATGACAATAGCGAAGCACTGATAGAAAACAACTATATAATGGTCAACAGAAACTTCATATGATCATTAACTATAGATAACAAAAAACCTTCAAGAAACATCAATTTTCTTAAAGGTTTTAGGAGCAGCTAAAACAGTTATATCTGCTACATAAAATTCATAAGTTGGAAAATATTAGCTTAAAATCAAGCTATCGTCTTCAACCTTTTCACCGCGTGTTTGCTCGAACATATCTAACAAATCGTGTACGGTCATGCCTTTACGAATGTCTCCAGACACGTCCAAGACCACTTGCCCTTGGTGTAGCATCACGGTGCGCGTACCATGTGCCAATGCTTGTTGCATAGAGTGCGTCACCATCATGGTGGTGAGCTTGTTGTCTGTGACAATTTTATCTGTCAATTCTAAAACAAAGGCGGCAGTCTTTGGATCAAGAGCCGCAGTATGCTCATCGAGCAATAAAATCTTAGAGGGCTGTAGCGATGCCATCAGCAGACTCACCGCTTGACGTTGACCACCAGAGAGCAACCCCATACGGTCTGTCAGACGATTCTCTAGACCCAGTTTTAACACAGACAGTTTTTCTCGAAACAAGTCACGGTTGCTTTGATTTAGTGCAAACTTCAAGCCGCGCTTGCCGCCACGTTTATAGGCCAAGGCCATGTTTTCTTCGATCGTCAGCGCTTCACAAGTACCTGCCATCGGATCCTGAAAAACACGAGCGACCCAGTGTGCACGTTGATGGGCGGATTTTTTGGTGACATCAATGCCATTTAGCAAGATTGAACCACTATCGACGCGCGTGGTACCGCTTACTGCGTTCAAAAAAGTCGATTTACCTGCACCATTTGTACCAATAACAGTGACGAACTCACCATCAGCGATATTCAAACTAATACCACGTAGGGCAGGGTTTTCGATAGGTGTGCCTGGATTAAAGGTCAACTGTAAATCGGTGGCTTGCATCATAATCGTTATTCCTTATTATCTCTTCGGGCAAAGCAAGTGCTGTTGGTACTTGCTTAAACTGTCATTAGGCGCGAACTTTGCGTGATAAAAACTTCGTTTTGGCTTTTGGTAAGACCAAAGCCAGTACCACGAGTAACGCGGTAATTAAGTTCAAATCTTGCGGGCCAAAGCCGATACTACGTAGCGTATCGCTCGATAGTGCGACCTGAATAAACAGCTTGTACAATACTGCACCGACCACAACCGCAAAGGTAATTAACCAAATACGTTTGGCAGGAATGATGGTCTCACCAATAATAACGGCTGCCAGACCAATAACGATGGTACCAATACCGATAGAGATGTCAGCGCCGCCTTGGGTTTGTACAAATAGCGCACCCGCTAAGGCAATCAAGCCGTTAGAGATCGCCATACCGATGATGGTCATCCATGAGGTATTGATACCTTGCGCCTGTGCCATTCTGAGATTTGAGCCTGTCGCACGCATCGACAGACCAGTCTCGGTGCTATAGAACCAATTCAAAAATAACATAGCAATCGCCACGACCACACCGATAATCAGACAGCGCATCCAATAGCCATTGCCATTAGTCACTAAGGTACTAAATACCGTCGTTTCACCAAGTAGCGGTAGGTTTGGGGCGCCCATGATGCGTAGGTTGACAGAATATAGGGCAACCATCACCAAGATACTGGCAAGCAATTGTAGGATGCCAAGTTTGACGTGCAGCCATGCAGTAACGATACCGGCGATTGAGCCTGCTAGCATACCAAAAGCACAAGCGAGCCAAGGATTAATCCCAGCAACGATAGAGATACCAGCGACCGCGCCACCTAACGGAAAGCTACCGTCCGCTGTCAAGTCAGGGAAGTCGAGTGTACGAAATGAGATCAGCACACCGAGTGCGACGAGGCCATAGATCAGACCACTTTCAAGCGCACCAAAAAAAGCAATTAAAGACATAAGAGATCAGTAAGTCATAACTCAGTGTCTAGCGTATGGAACCAAGATAGGTGAGTGGCAAGCGCCAAAACCTTCTACATGCTAAACAGCTAAGCGGTGAATTTAACAGATTAAGCAATCTGCGGTTAGGGTAAACCAAAACAGGTCACGATTAACAACGATCATAAGTTACCTTGGTTTAAAGCGCTGATTCAAGCAACGGCAATATCCAATACAGCAAAAATGTATTTTACTTAACAAGTATCAGATAAGCCATAAGCTAACTACAGCAATATATGAAACAAGCTATTTAAACAGGTTCTGCTGAAACAAGAAGCCCAGCCTACTGACTCATAGCTGGGTTTCTTGTCAAACATTTAGCATGACAGCACAAAAGCGCAATCACTGATTCATACTATGATTTTGCTCATGGCTGCTATGGTAAACCAAATAAAAAGGTGCGTTATTCTACCACTTCTTTTGCTTTATCGATAACTGCTTGTGACAAAGTAATGCCTTCTTCTTCAGCATGTTTTGGGCTGACATACAGGTTAAGCGCTTGTGGGGTGTAAACAGGGATAGCGCCTGCTTTTTCACCATTCAAGATACGAACAACGATTTTACCCGTTTCACGGCCAAGCTCATAATAATCTACGCCTAATGCTGCAACCGCACCGCGCTCAACTGAGCTGGTATCTGAGGCGATCAGTGGAATCTTGCTTTCTTTGGCGATTTGATAGAGTGACTCGTAAGCGGATACCACGTTATTGTCTGTTGAGGTGTAGATCATATCGACCTTACCTTCTAGGCTGCGTGCTGCCATTGCGATGTCATTACTACGCTGTGCTGGTGCTTCAAGCACGTTGATGCCAAGCGGTGTCAATTTCTCTTTTAGATTTTGTAAGATAATCGTTGAGTTGACTTCACCTGGACTATAGACATAACCGACATTTTTTAATGATGGAATGATTTGACGCATCAAGTCGATTTGTGGCTCGTACGGTAGGGCATCTGATGCGCCTGTAACATTGGTGCCAGAGCCGTCCAAACTTGGCACTAGCTTGGCAGCGACTGGATCAGTCACCGCAGAGAATACCAGTGGAATGCTGCTCGTTGAGGCGGCCACAGACTGTGCAGATGGGGTAGCAATCGCCACGATCACATCTGGATCATCAGCGACGAACTGTTTGGCAATCTGACCGGCTGTCGCAGTGTTACCTTGTGCGCTTTGGAAGTTGACCGTTAGGTTTTCACCATCTTTGAATCCTGCTTCGTTTAACTCATCGATCACGCCTTTGCGAACATCATCAAGTGCTGGATGTTCAACGATAGCAGTGATAGCAACAGTTTTCATTTCGGTAGCAGTATCGCCAGTAGACGCAGTATCAGTCGTGCTAGTATCTTGGGATGATTGATTACAACCCGTTAAGATAGCAGTGCATACACCGCCTAGTAGTAACGCTTTGCCAAAATTAAAACGATTTTGATACAACATGGGTCTCACTCCTAAAAGTAATAATGTTTCCGTACATTATTAATAGATGGGTAAAAGGGTAAAGCGAGCCACTTATGATGGCTACAGGGTATTTTTCAGTATTACTATTCAGCACTATTTATTTTATTCGTGCTATTTGTTATCAGTGCTTTGCGCTTGTTCATCAACATTGATGCCATTTTTTAGCAACTCTGCTGGCAAACTAACGCCTTGGGTTTTGGCATGCTTAGGGCTGATATATAAGGTTAGATCGTTCATGACGGCAGGTTCAATGGTATTGATCGCCTCGCCATTTAATACGCGGTACACCATCTTGCCTGTAGTACGGCCAAAGTCATAATCATTAACGCCAAGAGCAGCTGCCGCGCCGCGCTTCACGCTAAACTCATCCGATGCAACAATAGGGAGTTTCAACTCGTTTGCTGCTTGAGTCATAGCCTCAAAAGCAGAGGCGACGTTGTTGTCAAACGAGGTATAAATGATATCTGCGCGTCCTTGTAGGCTACGGGTTGCCATACCGATATCGGTTGGACGATTGGCAGGTATATCTAACAATGTCAGACCTCGTGCTGGCAGGGCTTGTTTTAGACTATCACGCAATGACACTGAGTTTGCTTCGCCTGGGCTGTAGACATAACCGATTGTTTTCATCTCAGGCTTTATTTGTTGTAGTAAATCTAACTGCGGCTCTAGTGGTAATTGACTTGATAATCCCGTCAAATTGCTTTGAAAAGGCTTGCCATCTTCATTGATGAGCTTAGCGCCTAGTGGATCTGATACGGCCGTATAAATGATAGGAATAGTAGTGGTCGCAGCGACAATCGACTGGGCCGATGGCGTCGAGATAGCGACGATGGCGTCCGGATTGTCTCCTGCAAACTGCTTAGCAATCTGTCCTGCTGTCGCTGTATTGCCCTGTGCACTTTGGAAGTTGACCGTTAGGTTTTGGCCTTCGACATAACCATTGTCTGCCAGCTCATCAATAATACCGCGGCGCATATCATCCAATGATGGATGCTCAACGATTTGGGTAATCGCAATAGATTTGGCAGGTTTTTCTACATCTGCAGCAGAGCTATTTTCAGTAGTGGCGGCTGTGTCAGTAGAGGAGTTCGAGCAGCCTATCAGGCCAAGTGTGCTAATGGCACTAAGAGCAACGCCATATAGGCTTAAGCGTAGAGTAGAAGCAATAGTCATTATTAGGATAACTCATAGGTTATATCAATCATAAAAACCAAGTGAGTACTGCCAGATTGGTTAAGCCTGCTAGTAGCAATGCTCAAATGATCTGTTTGGTTCTCTTTGGTTTTAAAAAAGATATTGGAGAATGCAGATTAGCCAAGTCAATACTATGTTGATGCCAAAATAGCAGGCTAACCATTAAATAAAGTAATCGTTCCGTCGATTATTATGTTCATATTATGACAGCAATGTAAGTTATCGCAATAAAAAATTAAGGCGCTTTCGTCATAGGTGTATTTAGTAAGAATAACGGGCATTATCTTAAATATTGTTTTGAGCATTGCCATAAGCGTGGACGTGAGCGTTTGACCACAAAAACACACCCCTTAACGCCTTTTTTTAGAGCCTTTCCCAAACTTTGTGTAACTGCTTATAATCCACTAACAGGAGAATAAGCAATGACTAACCAATCTGATATCAAGAAACTGGCCGAGCAAATGGCTGGCAGCATGAACAGCTTTGATGACATCAAAGACTTTCAAAAGCAGCTCATGCAATCTTTTATCGACACTGCCCTTGAAGCCGAGATGGAAGATCATCTCGGCTATCCTAAGCATGAAAAAGCCGATAAACCTAACAAGCGCAATGGCCACACTAAAAAGACCGTCCGCAGTGACACAGGCGATCTTGAGATATCTACCCCAAGAGACCGTGATGGTGACTTTGAACCTACACTTGTGTGCAAGCATCAAACCCGTATCTCAGGGCTTGATGATAAAATCATATTTCTTTACGCCAAGGGCCAAACCACCACCGAGATTGTAGAGAGCATTAAAGAGCTCTACGATGTCGATATCTCAAGTAGCTTGGTTTCAAGAGTCACTGACAACATCTTAGAGGACATCACTGCATGGCAGAACCGGCCGTTAAGCAGTGTTTATCCTATTGTCTATTTAGACTGTATTGTCGTCAAAGTACGTCAAGA
>NZ_MRYC01000011.1:0-105987 GCF_001921765.1 Psychrobacter sp. C 20.9
GGGCTGATGCTAAAATTGCCCCATACTGCGTTACAAATCTCGCTAAGGCATCTGCATTATCGTCGCTTTGTGCCTTGTCTGGAACAATTTTAGCGATCAGCAGTGCCTATTTGCGAATGTTCAACACGCCCTACTTTTAATTATCTATGAATGTCAGGTAGATTATTCACTATTTTAAAGTTCGAATTCTTAGTTTCCTAAGCTCCTCTTAAGGTTTGTTTGTTGTAATAGCGGTAGAGCAGACGATGTGATGGCGAGTCTACTAGGGTGTGTTGACAATTACCGTAAATGGATAATCGTCGCTGCTAAATAGATATTAGCAGCAAACGACTCATCCGTTTTTCAGCACGCATGGCAATTTTCTTGAAATCTTTCAGCTTACAGAAGAAGTTCTCGATTAAATGACGCCACTTTTACATTTCTTTATCGAAATCTCGTTGCTTTAAACGAGAGTGTTTAGGGCGTATGACCGCTTTGCTACCACCCTCTTTTCAGTCTAGCAGTAGCCAATCTGTGTCAAAGGCTCTATCAGCAAGCAATGCATCAAACTCTTTGTCTTTAATTAAAGGTTTTTAGGTGCTGCAAACGCCGTCAACATCGAGAGCGAAATCGGTGTGAATCTCATCGCGCCTAATAATATTTATCTACTCCCTAATAAAATCCATATCAGTGTGTTTGAGCCTACTGGTTCTTATTGATATGCTATTTAGTTTTTATTCAATTGTGGAAGACAACTATGACTTCACCGCTTCACCGCTTGTATTCTTTTCGCCGCTGTCCCTATGCCATGCGTGCCCGTCTCGGTCTTTTATTTGCCGAGCAGTCTGTAGCGCTGCGGGAGGTTACGCTGAAGAATAAACCAGAGCAAATGCTAGCGATTAGCCCAAAAGGGACCGTACCCGTTTTACAGTTGGCGGATGGGACCGTCATTGAAGAAAGTGACGAGATTATGATGTGGGCACTTGAGCAGAATGACCCACACGGCTTACTTGATAAAAATACATTACCGCAAGCAAATGACTTGATTGCACAAAATGACAATGAGTTTAAATATTGGCTAGATCGATACAAATATGCAGATCGGTATCCTGAGATGACCCAGAGCGAGTATCGACAGCGCGGCGAGGTGTTTTTGCAGGTATTGGAGACGCTATTGACAAAAAATGTCTATCTATTAGGAGACAGTGTGACCACAGCGGATATTGGTATCATGCCGTTTGTTCGTCAATTTGCGCATGTTGATCGTGAGGTGTTTTATGGTTTGCCATACCCTAAATTGCAGCAGTGGTTACAAGATTGGCTTGCGCATCCGTTATTTTTGCAAGTCATGACTAAGTTTGAACCATGGCAAGAAGGCGATGAGGTGGTGATTTTTCCTTGTTAATATCTGGTATTTGAAGTTATTTATATGATCACATGAGTGGTGAGTGGTAGGTAAAGTATAGATTTGAAAGAACGTAGGAGAATACACATTGTATACTTGTAGTGGTCAAATATTTTTAGACAGTACTTAAGAGGTTTTTGTTGAAATAAAGTCTCTTTTTCTCGCTCGGTGTTAAATACTCATTAAAGCTGTGTGGTCTTACACTTTGATAATAGCCCCAAATATAATCATTTACTGCCTGCCGAGCCTCATCAATATTGTCATAGCCGTTTTTTGGCATCCACTCTGTCTTAAAGCTTCTAAAGAAGCGTTCAGTGAGGGCATTGTCCCAACAGTTGCCTCGTCGGCTCATACTATGCGACATACCATTGCACTTGGCTACGCATTTAGCATACTCTTCACTGGTATAATGACTGTCTTGATCTGAATGAAACAGCACGCCTTTAGGCTCAAGTCTTATGTGATATGCCATTTTTAGTGTAGATGTGGTCAGCTGGGTATTCGGGCTATCTGACAAGGCAAAACCAACAATACGTCGAGCATATAAATCCATAACGATGGCTAAATAACACCATCCGGCTTTGTTACGGACATAGGTTACATCACCTGTCCAGACTTGGTTTGGTGCAGTGGGCGCAAACTGACGGTCTAGTATGTTTCCATAAGCTTTATGGAATTCTTCACAACGCCTGTACTTATGTGATTTTATCTGTCGACTAATCAACCCCATTTGTGCCATCAGTTTAACTGCTCTGTAGCGTGTGAGTTTAATGTCATGTTGATGCGTGACGATAGCAGATACCGTCCTTGCACCAGCCGAGCCATTTGACTGCTCAAATACTTCTCTGATTAAGGCTTTGAGCCTTATAAGTTCAATGTTTATAGACCTAGATTTAGTACTGTTGTAATAGCTGCTTCTAACAACCCCAATGCGTCATAGGAGCAACTACCAAACGGTTTTTGATGACGATGCCATTATTAAGGGTAAAAGGTTGAAATAAAGGGTGGTATTTTGATTTCATAAGAAAATTCTCCTAACAGTATATTGAGTAACTTGAGCTTATGTATCAGCTATCTTAAAATTTAATTAACTTGCCATTGGTTAAAATTTTCTAGCGTGGCTTGTAAAATTGCCTCTTTATCACAAATGGCCGTGCCTTCTGCTCGAATCAAGGTGCGTTTTTTAAAGCCCATTTTTGCAAACATCATATCCAAATAACGGTAAGCAAATTCCATTTGTTGGCATTCTTTATCCAATGAGAACATCGACCCACTAATTTGTAGAAACAACACGGCTCTATTATCGGTCAATAAGGGTTCAATTTTACCTGCCTCGCTGTACTGGAAAGTCTCTCGTGGCACCAACACCATATCCATATAATCTTTGAGTCGAGCAGGGATATTGTAGTTATACATCGGATAGATAATAACGATTTTTTGATGCGCTTTAAACTGCTGTAACATCGCTTGCCGAGTGTCGGCGATAGCTTGCTCCGCCACACTCAAAGCCTCCCCTGCTTTTTGTTTATAAATGACCGTTAGGGTTGCCTCATCCAAGGTAGGTAAATCCATGTCATTTAATGGCAAATAGGTTGTGCTTTCAGCAAATTGCTGTTTGATTTGTTGTAGTAACTGAGCCGAAAATGACTCAGTATGGGCATTGATTGTGGTATCAATGACAAGCGTTTTCATGGTTTTATACCCCATTTTTATTGGTTTAATTTGGCTAACACATTTTCTGCTAAGTCTTGCAACGTTTCTTTAACAGGGCGTTTGGTAGGCTTTAAATTAATGGTGACATGAGATAAGCCTTGTTCTTTTTGCTCTTGCCAAAATTCCAGCAAACTATGTGACCCGCCTCGTAGATAAATATTGCGAGATAATTGAGCAGGCTCATTCGGATTCTCACTAAGTTCGACAAAATTGGCATAACCAAAAGGATGCCAAGCGTCATCTTGATTTAAATCCGCCAAGGTTTGCACGATATTTTTGGTATCTTTTGGGTTTACCCCATGCCAAATCCACGCATCGGCAGTATTAGCAAGCCAATCTAGTTCCTGTCTGGCACGACCAATAGCAACCATCGGTAAGCGTTGTTCAAGGATAGGGATAAAGCCAATATTGCCTGTTAAATCCCCATAATGTTGCCCTTTAAACTGCGGAAATTTTTGGGTGGTTAAGGCACGAATCATGTCCCAACTTTCTCGAAAACGCTCGGCACGATTGTCAAAGTTTTGCTGAAACACAGGGTATTCCACAGGTCTATCGCCACTCGACATCCCCAAAATAAAGCGATTATTGCTTAATACTGCCGTACTTGCTGAGGCTTTGGCGATATGAATGGGACTCCGCAAAGGTGCAACGATGCCTGCTGAACCTATCGCAATTCGTTGGGTTTTCGCAGTCAAATAGCCCATGGCAACCATGGGGTCAAATGCTTGTCCAACATCGCCAAAACTTGGATCGTAAAATGGCACATCTCGCAACCATAGTGCAGAAAATCCAAGCTGTTCTGCTAAGACAGCGGTTTCCCCAAAGTCTTCTAAGCTCGGAATCGGACTATTGGGATAGCCTTTAAACGGGGCAATCAATCCCAAGGTGAGTTTATCCGCTTGAAACACCTCACTAAATGAAGGGTGATTGGCAAGATGAGGGGGTAGTTGTTTTTGTTGCGGGGTTATATTTTCATTCGTCTGAGCGGTGTGAAATAATTGGCTATTGTCTTGTCCAAGAACAGAGAGGTTTGGTACAGCAGTTTGTGAGCTTGTGGTCATGGGAGTCACTCCGTTAAATTAAGCATTAAAAAATATAGCCCTAGTATAATGCTTTTATTTTTAATGATAATTGGGGTAAAATTAGAAACAGTTTTGCTTTTTTTGCAAAAATATGTTTATTCAAAAATACACTTAACTGCTAACAAACCCATGACCATCAATTACTTCTATGCCCTCACTATTTTTCACCATGTGGCGAATACTAATAGCTTTACTGCCACGGCAAGTCAGCTTGGGCTGGCGGTGTCGTCTGTCACTCGGCAAATTGATAACTTAGAACAATCCTTGCAAGTTAAGCTATTGAATCGCTCAACCAGACATTTGGATTTGACCCATGCAGGGATGCGTTATTTACAACAGACCGAGCCGATATTAGCTGAATTACAACAGGTAAATGAAGCGATTAAAGAGGAGCAAATTGAGCCACAAGGGCGATTGTGCCTTACTTTTCCCAGTGCCTATGGGATTGAAAAAATCGCCCCATTGCTTGCCGAATTTGCCCATTTATACCCAAAAATTGAATTGGAGCTATTTGCCAGTGATGAATTTGTAGATTTATTTAATGAGAAATATGATGTAGGGGTGCGGTTAGGGCGTGTGGAGGATGACCGCTTGGTAGCAAAATTTATTGCCTCTCAGCAACGGCTGTTATGTGCCAGTCCCGATTATCTACGATTGCATGGAACACCACAAATACCGTCACAATTAGCCGAGCATAATTGTTTGCCGTTTATGTATCAAGGCTATGCGTCAAAGTGGTATTTCCATCAAACGGGTAAAACGCAAAGTTTGCGGGTGACAGGGAATTTGATGGGTAATAATATAGAAATGCTGAAACAAGCCACGCTTGATGGACAAGGGATTAGCCATTTACCTAATTGGCTGATTGAGAAAGCGTTGCAGTCTGGGGCGTTGGTACAGGTGTTGTCTGATTGGCAAGTGACCCCGTCTTTGGCGACAGATGACGGGATTTATTTGGTGTATCCGCCCACTAGCCGTAATGTGGTAAAAATTGGCGTGTTGGTGAATTTTTTAGCACAGCGTTTGATAGGTTAAACTGTAGATGGTGATATTGTGAAAAGCACTAGAATATTATGCGTATCTAATTTAGGAAAGGCTTTCTTCATCATACTATTCTGATTTAAGTAACTGAACAAATTTAAATTATAAAAAACCGTTCGTGGTGAGCTTGTCGAACCATAACGGTTTTCCTACTCTTCAACAGGCTCAGGGTGAACGGAAAACCATATATAATTTTGTTTCATTACTTACTAGAATAATAGTGTAGTGGTCAACTAATTTTAGACACCTGATAAGAGGTTTTGATTAAAGTAGCGTCTCTCTGTCTCTAATGGTGTTAAAGAGTTGTTGAAGCTGTGCGGTCTCACAGCTCGATAATAACCCCAGATGTAATCACAGATATCTTGTTTAGCCACGGTGATATTCTCGTAACCGCCTTTGGGCATCCACTCTGTCTTAAAGCTTCTAAAGAACCTCACCTGTTTTTCAAGCTCTTGTATACGCCGTAATTCAGGCGTTAGGGCTTTGCCTTCTAATGGCATGACACCTTGCTGTTCTTTACGGTATTTATATACCCAATTCTCTAAGGTGGTTTTGCCGATACCTAATGAGTTGGCTACTTCTGGTATCTTCCTGCCTTGATCTTCAACCAGTTTAATGGCTTCTAGCTTAAATTCTTGGCTGTAGCGTCCACGTTTGGTGGTCATATCTTCTCTCCAGTCTTGGTGATAGTATAACCTCTTATCTACTGTCCTATTTCATTATGCCACTACAATGACACCTGCTGAGTACAGGCAGGTGGCTTAATTATTCTACGATGATGTTGTGTTAAGAATGGGGTATTTACAATGAGGTAATTCCGCTTATGGAACATTTAGCAGGCCTAACAAGACCATAAGTTGACCTCCCTGCGCTACACTTCAGCCGGTAAATTATGGCAGCGTTGATATCACTACCACTTGTCAAGTTGAATACACTGATGACTATCTAACTTTTAAGCCATAATTACTTTAGTTTGAATTAAAGTGAGTTAATGCATAGACTGAAGCAAGTAATGTCTTCAGTCTATGTTCGTAGTTCGATTACACTTATTCTATAGGAGACGGCTTACCGTGCGGGCTTGAGCGCAGGTACTGTTTGGGTGCTTTTACTTTTGCACCAAGCTCTGCTGCTGCATGCCAAGGCCAGTGCGGGTCGTAAAGTATGCCGCGTGCCAAGGCAACCGCGTCCGCTTGCTGCTCGGTGATGATGCTTTCTGCCTGCTCGGCCTCGGTGATTAGGCCCACGGCAATGACGGGTATATTGACCGCTTCTTTTATGGCGGCAGCAAAAGGCACTTGATAGCTCGCTTCCACAGGGATTTGCTGCTCTGGGCTCAGTCCTGCGGTGCTCACATGGATATAATCACAGCCTAATGCTTCTAAGGCTTTAGCCAGCTCGATCGTTTGGGTAAGGTCCCAGCCGCCTTCGACCCAATCGGTTGCAGAAACCCGCACGCCCACTGGCTTGTCACTTGAAAACTCAGCCCGAACCGCTGTAAACAAGTCAAGTAACAAGCGCATTCTGTTTTCAAGACTGCCGCCGTATTGATCATCACGTTGATTAGAAAGCGGCGATAAAAACTGATGCAATAGATAGCCGTGCGCACCATGAAGCTCAATTAAGTCAAGACCCAGCGCATCGGCACGTCTTGCCGCATCGATAAAATCACTGATGAGTGTATCAATGTCATTTTGATCCATTGCTGTGGGTACAGTAGAGTTTTCGTCATACGCCAGCGCTGATGGTGCCACCGTTTGCCAGCCATTTACCTCATCAGGGGCAATCGAGCCGTCGCCGTCCCATGGTTTTTTGGTTGACGCTTTACGCCCAGCATGGGCCAACTGGACGCCTATCGGCATCGGGCTGTACTGTCTGATTGCCGTTAGTGTTTTATCCAGTGCCGCTTGCGTCCTGTCATCCCATAATCCCAAATCAGCATAGCTGATACGCCCTTGCGGATTGACCGCTGTCGCTTCCAAAATAAGTAGCCCTGCACCGCTCAAACTCATTTGGCCCAAATGAATCGTATGCCAATCGCTTGCCGCGCCATTGTTGGCAGAGTATTGGCACATAGGAGCAATGATAATACGGTTATCTAATGTGAGTTGCCCAAGTTGCAAAGGCGAAAAAAGCTGGCTCATGGTAAATCCTTAAAAACGTGCCTAAAGGCATGGAAAATAAAATACAAAAACAATATAAATGACTTATACGATTAGCGCTTGAATACATGATGGGGATGAATGGTTGTTTTTATAGGTTACATTTAAGTGACGCTAGCTGATATATAGATTACTCTCAATCATGTTTTTCATATGTAGCAGGCGAGGGGCAATATCTTCTTCTAGCTTGGTGCGACTCAGGATAAAACTTGGCGCGCCGCAGTTAAACGTGAGCAAACCTTCCGTCGGGTGCATCAGCGCAATGGCGACCGCATTGACATCCTTTTGCCATTCACTGATAGAAAAACAATAGCCGTAATCTTCATAATCTTGAAAGGCTTTGTCCAGCCCTCGTCTGATCTTTAGCCAATCATCCTTGTACTTATTGCGAATCGCATTTAGGATAAATTCTTGCTCAGCAGGCGGCATGCTGGCGAGGCAAGCGCGTCCCATCGAGCTTAAATGAATGGGGAGATATGAGCCGATATTGCGCTGCATAGTCGTACTACCAGCCCCTTGCACCACATTGAGATAGACCATCATCAACCGATCGCGCGTCGCCATGGCCACAGCACTATTGGCATAATCTGCCAGCTCTTCCATATAAGGGGTGGCGAGGTTATTGATAGAGATGTTGGTCATCATGGTATAGCCAAACCCAAGCACACCGGTTGAGAGCTGATACTTACTGCTCGTGGTAGACTGTTTGAGATAGCCTAATTTGACCAAGGTATAGGTGAGGCGAGTGATGGTACCCTTAGGAATCCCTGTCAGTTGACTCAGCTCTTGATTGCCCAGATAAGGTCGCTTCGGGGTAAAACAGCGCAGTAGCTCAAGACCACGAGCCAACGCGGTGACAAACTGTCTGTCGTTTTTGCCCTGCATCTCTGCAATGGGTTCTAACAACTCCATATGCATCTCATTATTAGGGTCGTCATTGGCAAGGGTGTCGTTCGTCATAGGCGGTCTATTATCCCCAATTCAGTCCATACAAGCATAGTAAAATTATCACTACCTAGCGTCACCGTGAGCCAGTATTGCTATATAGAACAAGTGTTTAGCAAATACTTATTACAGGCTTTATCACTGACTCACAGTCACATGCCAAAGGCAGTTTATCTTGTTCATTATACTATATTACCGTACATTTATATTCTCAGCATAGCATGATGTGGGTAGATTGTTTCGCTATGCGGTATGAACGGTCGTAATATAGGGGGTCAACGGCGTTATAAAAGATCTTATGAGGCCTCTTGTGGATCATACTGCTTTTCTTTGATAAACAAGGTTGGGATCAGACCACATAAGAAGTAAGCACCTGCCATCAGCAGCAGACCTGCACCGATGGAGTTATGCATCGCCATGTAGCCGATAGCGACAGGGGCAATCACAGAGCCAAGTCGCCCGATATTAAAGGCACCGCCAATGGCTGTACCTCGGATAGCTGTCGGGAAGCTCTCGGTCAAGTAGGTGGCGTTTATAGCATAAGGGATACCATACAAGAAGCCAAAGGTAATCATTAGCCAGCCGATATTTTCTGGAGTATGCATATAGACTAAGAAAGGAATGAATAGAGCGGTGCCCATGGTGCCAAAAGCAAAGACTATTTTTCGACCGATTTTGTCCGCCATAAACCCTGCTATTACTTTAGCAAACATCATCGTTAGGTAAGTGCCTGCCATATATAGCGCCATTTCTTTAAACTTGATACCCAGCTCAGTTTCGAGATAAGACGGTAGCCAATTACTCACACCAAAATAGCCAAACAGTAATAACCCTGAGCTCATCGACCACAGTATAAACATAATGCGATGTTTGGGATTTTCAAAGATAGCCTTGTAAGGGTTTTCTGCCTTTTGCAGTGTGGTTTTCTCGCCGCTTAATTTACGGGCACGCGCCTCTTTCCAAGATTGTGGTTCAGGTACTAGAAAATACATGAATATTGAAAGGAGAATGGGCAAAAAGGTTAAAAGGTATAGGGTACGCCAGCCATAGCTGGGAATAATCCATGCTGAAATGCTTGTAATGACCAAAGATCCGAGCGTAAAACCAGTCATAAGCGCGGCGAGCACAGTCGTTCGATGCTTCGTCGGCACCATCTCAGACATCAACGTGTTGGTGGCGATATATAAGCTGCCAAGCCCTAAGCAAGCAATAAATCGTAGTGCCACAAACTGCTCATAGCTCTGCACAAGCCCACTAAAACCAGATAGGATAGAAAACATCCCAGTAGCCAAAACAATCACGCGTACTCGTCCAAAACGATCACAGGCCCAGCCGCCAAAAACCCCGCCAATAGCCATGCCAAACAATGACCAGCTACCCAGCGCGCCAGCTTGCACATTGGTCAAGCCAAACTCTAGTTTTAGGCTAGATAAGGTAAAGGCAAGAATACCGATATCAGCCCCATCACATAATAAAACCAAGAAACAAAAAACAAAGGCCAGTTTCCAAGGCTGTTTTTGGACCGTGCTTGCGCTTGGGTCTGACGTTATAGCGACACTTTTCACAATGTATATCCTTATCGTTGTGAGAATCAAAGTCTGAGTTATAAAGAGAAGGGAACGGCATCAGCATCCTAGCAAATACCGCCTTGTGTTTTGGTGAGCACGCCTGCGAGATAGATTACTCGCTGGCTTCTTTGATCATATTGCGGGCAATGATGACTTGCTGAATTTGGGTCGTACCTTCATACAGACGATAGAGACGCACATCACGATAAAAACGCTCAATACCATAATCTGCGATATAGCCTGCGCCGCCATGGATCTGTACGGCTCTATCCGCCACGCGGCCGCACATCTCGGTGGCAAACATTTTGGCACATGAGGATTCGGTCACGACATCTTTGCCTTCATCACGTAGACGCGCCGCATCTAGTACCATGGATTTGGCAGCATAAATCTCTGCTTTTGAGTCAGCGAGCATGCCTTGAATGAGCTGAAAACTGGCAATAGGCTGCCCAAATTGCTTACGCTCGACGGCATAATGTAATGCATCATTTAGCATGCGAGTCGCAGCTCCAGTACTGGCTGCTGCAATGTGCAATCGTCCTTTATCTAAGACTTTCATCGCGGTTTTGAAGCCCACACCCTCGACACCGCCGATGAGCGCATCGGTTGGCACGACGCAGTTGTCAAAGATCACATCACAGGTATGCGCGCCTTTTTGTCCCATTTTTTTGTCAATTTTGCCCAAAGTAATACCCGGCGTGTCGCTTTCAACAATAAATGCCGAAATACCGCCAGCGCGTTTGTTTTGTGGGTCAGTACGTGCCATGACAGTGAAGATACCCGCTTGCGGGGCGTTGGTGATATAGCGTTTGGTACCGTTGATGATATAAGTATCACCATCTCTAACAGCGGTTGTCTTTAATGAGGCGGCATCTGAGCCTGAGTCAGGCTCGGTCAAGCAAAATGAACCAATGATCTCCCCACTGGCGAGGCGAGGCAGATACTTCTGCTTTTGCGCTTCTGTCCCATCAATCACAAGACCAGAGGAGCCAATACCGTTATTGGTCCCAATCAGTGATCGAAAGGCAGGAGAGGTACGTCCCAGCTCAAATGCCAAGGTCACTTCTTCTTCCATCGTGACACCAAGACCACCGTACTCTTCAGGAATAGTTAGCCCAAATAGCCCAAGCTCGCGCATCTGCTCGATGATCTCTTCTGGTAGGCGATCGTTTTCTGCCACCCAGTGCTCCAGAGGAACGAGTTGGTCATTAACGAAGTTACGGATGGTATGAGTGATATGGTCGAGGGTTTCTTTATCTCTAATCATATGAGTCTTCCTTGTTGGATAAATGCCTGTTTGATTGATGACTGATAGTCATAACGGCTTTTTGACGATGTTAGTCATGTGACGTCCTTGGATAATTAGCATAATCGATGAATAAGTAAATTACAATAGTTTTGGTTTAAAAAACCGCATTGCGGTATTTTTATTATGAATATGATAATTATTCTCTATAATTTTTCTCATTTAACCAATTTTTTCCCTTCACAAACCAAAATAAACAGTATATATTGATATTAAATACCGCATAGCGATATTTTTATTTCAAAAATAATCGTTTTAATATGTTTTTGTACTTTATTATGTATTTGTACTTTATATCGGAATGATGTCTAAGGAGGGGATCATGGAAGAGCAATTCATTATTTGTGAAAAACCAAAAGAGGGCGTGAGTGTCATGACGCTCAATCGCCCCAAAGTGCGCAATGCACTAAACGGCGAGCTACGCCAACAAATGGCAGATTTGTTCATTCAGTTAAATGATGATCCACAAACCAAAGCGATCGTCCTGACTGGCGGTGACAAGGTGTTTGCTGCTGGTGCCGATATCAATGATTTTTTGACGATCAGTACGGCTGATATGTATCTGCGTCGTAGCGAGCGCTATTGGGATGCCATCACTCATTGCCGCAAGCCCATTATTGCTGCCGTCAATGGCTATGCACTTGGCGGTGGCTGTGAGCTGGCCATGCATGCTGACATCATCATCGCTGGCAAATCTGCCAAATTTGGGCAGCCCGAGATCAAAATAGGACTGATGCCAGGAGCAGGAGGCACGCAGCGTTTGTTTCGTGCCATTGGCAAACACAAGGCCATGAAGATGGTACTCACGGGCGATATGATCAGCGCTGATGAGGCGGGCACAATGGGGCTGGTCTCTGAAGTCGTCGACGATGAGGCTACCATCACTCGTGCCATTGAGATCGCTGAGCAGCTATCAAAGTACTCTCCTATTGCCTTAGCGCAAATCAAAGAGGTGGCAACACTGGGTGCTGATATGCCTTTAGAAGGCGCGTTGGCCTTAGAGCGTAAAGCCTTTCAGATTCTGTTTGATACGCATGACCAAAAAGAAGGCGCCAAAGCTTTTTTGGAAAAGCGCCCTGCAGAGTATAAAGGCTATTAAGGGGCAGATGCCGCTTATCTCTTTTGCCCACGCCGACCAAATCCTATCGCAAATTATGTAGAGAATGATTATGACCGTGAATACACTTGCCATTGTTGGCACTGGCATTATGGGTATGGGTATCGCCCAAATTGCTGCCCAAGCTGATATCCAAGTTCTTTTATATGACGCCAAAGCAGGCGCAGCTGAGCAGGGACGACATTCGCTGAAAACCATGCTTGAAAAGCTCACCGCTAAAGGCAAATTCAGCGATGACGAGCTACAAGCTATGCTAAGCCGTTTAACCGTCGTCCAAGAGTTAAGCCAAATCGCGACCGCTGAGATCGTGGTTGAAGCCATTATCGAAAATCTAGACATCAAAAAACAGCTTTTCGCCCAGTTAGAAGAGGTCGTCACCCCTGATACTGTTTTGGCGACCAACACCTCCTCATTATCAGTCACGGCAATTGCTGCTGACTGCGATCATCCAGAGCGCGTGGCAGGGTTTCACTTCTTTAATCCAGTCCCTTTAATGAAAATCGTAGAAATCATTCCGGGCCTTTCTACTCGGCAATCGGTCGTTGATGCGCTCACTGATTTGGCCAAGCGGATGGGTCATCTGGGCGTGGTCGCAAAAGACACACCCGGTTTCATCGTCAACCATGGTGGCAGAGCCTATGGTACCGAAGCATTAAAAATATTGGGTGAAGGCGTCGCAAGTTTTGAGCAAATAGACCGCATTTTACGTGATGGCGCAGGGTTTCGTATGGGGCCGTTCGAGCTGTTAGATCTGACGGGTATCGATGTGTCACACCCCGTGATGGAGTCAATTTACAACCAGTTCTATCATGAAGCGCGCTATCGCCCGCATCCATTAACCCGTCAGATGCTGGTAGGCAAAAAGCTCGGCCGTAAGGTTGGCGGCGGTTTTTATCAATACGAAAAAGGTCAAAAGGTTTCCGTAGATAGTGCTCAAAATCAATCGTTCGAAGCGCTCATATCTGATGCCACTATTAGCTCAGTGTGGATTGGCGCTGATTTGGCAGAAGATAAGACGCAGCTGATTGATTACTTAAATGCTCATGACGTCACTATCGATGACAACGACACACCACACCCTGATAGTTTGGTGCTACTCGCCATCTATGGTGAAGATACGACCAATGCCGCGATTCGTTATCAGGTTGATCCCAAGCAAGCCGTTGCCATTGATATGCTTACCGAGCTTACAAAGCATCGTACGTTGATGCCAAGCATCGTCACACAAGAACGATTCGTGGCGCAAGCTTATGCGTTATTTGGCAGTAGCACGGGTAATAAAGGCTCAGATAGTCGTGAAGCAGATGCGCAGGAGGCGAGCAGTGCCACGCTGATTGCCGAAAGTACAGGCTTTGTGGCACAGCGGGTGGTCGCCATGGTAATCAATCTCGGCTGTGACATCGCCATGCAAAAGATTGCCACGCCAGAGGATATCGATAATGCCGTCAAGCTTGGGTTGGGGTATCCATACGGCCCGATCTCTTGGGGCGATCATCTTGGTGCCTCGCGTGTGCTGCTCATTTTAGAGCGTATCTACGCGCTCACAGGCGATCCACGCTATCGCCCAAGCCCTTGGTTACAGCGCCGCGCCAAGCTGGCTGTGTCATTGTTCACTCAGCAGGCCATTTATTAGTACAAACAACAAAATATCGTTATAAAACCATTTATTCAAAGTTAAAAAATACAACAAGGACACGTTATGTTAGATGCCTATATTTATGATGGCTTAAGAAGCCCTTTTGGTCGCTATGTCGGTGCATTGGCAACGGTACGCGCTGATGATTTGGTCGCTACCGTGATGAAAGCGCTGGTCGAAAAGCACCAATTATCTGCTGATATCTTTGATGAAGTGTTGCTAGGTAGTGCCAACCAAGCAGGTGAGGACTCTCGCAATATCGCGCGTAACGCTGCTCTGTTGGCAGGGCTGGATGTCACCACGCCAGGTCAGACAGTAAACCGTCTATGTGCGTCAGGTCTGTCTACCGTGGTCGATGCTGCTCGCAGTATTACGTGCAATGAAGGGGATATTATTTTAGCAGGTGGGGTCGAGTCGATGACGCGTGCGCCTTTTGTCTTTGCCAAGACAGAGCAGCCGTTTAGCCGTGACTTTAAAGTATTTGATACGACGATTGGTAGCCGTTTTCCTAACCCAAAAATTATTGAGAAGTTCGGCAGTGATACCATGCCGCAGACGGGTGACAATGTTGCTCATAAATATGGTATTACTCGCGAGGAAGCCGATAAGTTTGCAGCAGCATCACAAGCCAAGTACCAAGCTGCCAAACAAGCAGGGTTTTTTGACGATGAGATAACGCCTATCTCCGTCCCACAAGGTAAAAAGTTGCCCGAAAAAGTCGTTACGGATGATGAGCATCCTCGTGCCAGCTCCGATATTGCAGCGCTACAAAAGCTTAAACCTTTAAATGAAAATGGCATAGTCACCGCAGGTAATGCTTCCGGTATCAATGATGGTGCTGCTGCGCTCATCATTGGTTCAAAGCAAGCAGAAAAAAAGCTAGGCTTTAAGCCGATTGCCAGAATTTTGTCATCGGGTGCGATGGGGGTTGAGCCCAATATCATGGGTATCGGGCCTGTTGAAGCGATTAAGCTGGCGCTAAAGCGTGCAAATTTAACCCTCGATGACATGTCTGTCATTGAGATTAATGAAGCATTCGCTTCGCAAGTGCTTGGCTGCCTAAAAGGGTTGGATATTGATTTTGATGATAAGCGTGTCAATCCTAATGGCGGCGCCATCGCGGTCGGGCATCCACTGGGCGCATCTGGTGCACGAATCGCTTTGAGTACCGCTCGAGAATTACAGCGTACGGGCGGCAAATATGCAGTGGTTAGCCTATGCATTGGCATCGGGCAAGGGCTTGCCATGGTGATAGAGCGCGTCTGATATTAAAAGCACGCGCCACATTACTGATTATCAAGGACAGTTTATTATCAAGGATGACACTATGACAACCATACTCAATCAACATGACAACTACCATCAGGCCGAAGACGCGTATGGGTTTCCGTTAATTATTAAGCAGCTACTCAACCGTGCCAAAGTCGCCTCCACCAACCAAACCATCAGCTATGCGGACAAAGTCACGTTTACCTATGCTGAATTTTTTAAGCGTATCAATCGCTTGGCCAATGTCTTAAAAAACATGGGCTTGCAGGCAGGGGATGTGGTCGCGGTCATGGATTGGGACAGTCATCGTTACCTTGAGGCATACTTTGCCGTACCGATGTCCGGCATGATTTTACAAACCGTCAATGTGCGCTTGTCAGAAGACAAAGTGCTCTATACCATCAACCATGCTGCACCAAAAGCGCTACTGTTAAATGCTGAGTTTGAGCCGATGATCAAAGATTATCGTGATGATGCACCGTCTATTGAGCATGTGATCTGGGCTGATGATGCAGAAGATGACAATGCAGGTAGTGAGAAAGCAGGTAGTGAGAAAGCTGAGCTGTCTGACTATGTTGACGGTGAATATGAGGCGCTATTAGCAGCTGCTAGTGACGAGTTTGACTTCCCAGATTTTGATGAAAACACCATCGCGACCACATTTTATACCAGTGGTACGACAGGCGATCCAAAAGGGGTTTTCTTCACCCATCGCCAGATCGTACTACAGACGATGGCAAGCACTTTGGCGTCAGCGCTCAATGCCGAAGGTCAAGGCGCGCGCTATAACGATGTCTACATGCCGATGACGCCCTTGTTTCACGTTCATGCATGGTGCTGGCCATATGGCGCCACCATGATAGGGCTAAACCAAGTATATCCGGGACGCTATCTAGCACCAAAATTAGTCGATTTGATTGAGCAGCATAAAGTCACGCTGTCGCATGGCGTCCCCGCCATATTGCAGATGCTCCTCAAAGAAATGGCAGAGCGCGGTCGTAAGTTTGAGAATCTCAAACTACTGCTAGGGGGCTCAAAGCTCAACGAGGGCTTAGCTAAAGCCGCTATCGAGTGCGGTATTGAGTTTATGTCAGGGTTTGGGATGTCAGAGTCCTGTCCTGTGCTGTCTCGAGCGGTATTCGATGACAAAACCGAGTCAATGACCCTAGAGGACAATCTCAATTATCGTTGTCTGTCAGGTTCGCCCATCATGCTGGTATCGATGGAAATCTGGAACGAAAATGGTCAACCTCAACCGATGGATGGTGAGTCGACAGGCGAGCTTGTGATACGAGCGCCGTGGCTAACGCAAAGCTATTTTAAAAATCCCGATGCAGGCAATGCGCTATGGAAAGGCGGCTGGATGCATACGCAAGACATTGCCTGCATAAGCGCCGATGGTACGCTGAGCATCACCGATAGACTAAAAGACGTTATCAAGTCTGGTGGCGAATGGGTGTCCTCGCTCGAGGTTGAGACGATTCTATCCTTTCACCCAAGCGTTGCTGATATCGCGGTAATTGGTGTTCCAGATACGCGCTGGGGCGAGCGCCCTCTTGCATTGGTCGTGCTAAAACCAGACTATGCCGATACAACGTCGACAGATATTTTGGCACTGGGTCATCAAGCGGTTGAGAGAGGTCATTTGCCAAAATATGGCGTGCCAAGTGAAGTGAGGTTCTTATCAGAGATGCCAAAAACCAGCGTCGGTAAACTCGATAAAAAACGCATGCGCTCGATGTATTCAGAAAACATTATCTAGCCAAATAGACCTGTCACCATCACAGCGAGTTTACTAACAGAAAAGACGTATATAAACCCTAGTGTCTGCATAAATGCTAGGGATGGGGGAGGTGTGTGTCATGAGTACCCTGAGTCACACGCATCATCTATATAACAAAACCTGCCTAATAAAAAGAGACAAGCTATGGAAGCGGTTCCTACATTTCCAGAAATACAAGAGGCTGTCATAAGTGATGACAGTCATCCATTACACGACTTTACGGTTATCTACCCTCAGCAAGTTGAATGGGGTGATATGGATACCTTTGGTCATGTCAATAATGTGGTCTATTACGAATACTCTCAAAATGCTCGTATCTACTACAACAGGCGACTTGGTTTATTTAATGAAAAAACGTTTTCGGTGATGGCGGCCTCGTCATGTCGATACCTTACTCCAGTTGCTTATCCTGATACGTTGTGGATCGGCGTCAAGGTCAAAAAAATCGGCAACTCAAGTCTGGTGCACGAATACACCTATTATAGTACCGCACTAAAAAAAGCCGTTGCAATCGGTGAGTCGGTGCTGGTCTATCTCGATAAATTGAGCGGACAAAAAAAGCCAATTGATGTATTGCAAAAAGAAGCCATTGCAGCATTAGAGAGTATCGACCAAGAAGCATAACACCCAATAGAACATCAATTGGTTACTGACTCTTTGATGAGACAGCAGGCAATAGGTAGGAGGCAATTTATAAAAAACGCATTCACGGTTATGAAGTAAAGAGCACGTAATCGCCATTGGCATTGATAAGGATATCAACATATAACAGGGAAGAGAGGAATGATGCTTTATACAAAAAGGCTATCTATAGGATTGGCTATGGTAGCAACCTGCGCATCTGCGCAAGCAATCGATATTGTGACAACGGGCGATACAACATTGAGTATCGGGGGTTATATCAAAGCAGAAGGGGCATTTAATTCGCCTGATGAGGGAGATTCAGAATTTAAAGGAAACTTACGCCAGTCACGTATTAATGTGAAGACGACCAAGTCTGTGGAGGATAAAAAGCTCACAGGTTTTATTGAAGGCGATTTTTATGGGGATTATGCCAAGGGCGGATCCAACCTGCGCTTGCGCCATGCTTATGTGCAAGTGGATGATCTGACAGTGGGTAAAACGTGGAACGGTCAGTTTTTGGCAGTCGCGCCACTCTCCACCGAGCAGCTTGACTTCTGGGGTACAGGTATCGGCACAGCCTCCGGTGGCGGCTCATACATTCGTCCAGATTTGACGGTGCATTACACTTACAAGGGGCTGCGTTTTACCGCTCAAGACCCTGTGTATGACGATGCCAGCCTGCCTGATATGGTGGTCAGTTACAAAGATAAGATAGCCAATCTCGACTATAATGTCGCTGTCACGGCGCGTGAAGCTGAGAACGGAGAGGACTCGGATGTGGGCGTCGGCGTGTCTTTAGCAGGCAAATTGTCGTTGGGTCAAGACTCGCTCCATGCGAGTGTCTATAACGGTAAAGGGATGGGTGCTTATTCTGCCATATGTGTGGGCGGGCCGCTTATTATGAATGGTGGTGCTGATTGTGACGCCGAACATGGCAAACTGATCTCTCAGACAGGTTATAGTGTTGGTTATAAGCATCAGTTCTCTCAAAAACTGCGTGGCAACTTGCGTTATGGTGAGGTCAATGTCGATGACGCGGCAGATACCTCTGCCAATGTCAAAAGCGCTAACCTTATCTATGAGTATCTGCCAGATTTAGACTTGGGGATTGAGTGGCGAGAGCAAAGTGCGACGACCTTTCCATGGATGCCAGCAGGTCAGCAAATAGAAGTGATGGCCAAATACGAGTTTTGAGAGTGATGAATTGAGAGGGGTGCTATTTTTAATGATATTTATAATATAGCTCACGATAGACTTGCCATGCTACCAAGTGTATTAAACAACATCCCAGACATTTATCAATGCATGGGGTGTTTTGGTGAGGGTCGCTAATAGTTATCTACAAGTGTTGTATCGATTCATCCCAATAGGGCGGTGAACCGTAATACCCTTCGATAAAATCAATAAAACATCTGATCTTGTGTGGCAACAGCTTTCGATGGGCATACACTGCATACAAACCTAGCGTCTCGGGTTCGTAATCAGGTAGCACCATCATAAGATCCCCTTTACTCAGTGCTTCGCTTGCAATAAACGTGGGCTGTAGTGCTATTCCAGCTCCAGCCACTGCCGCATTGACAAGCAAATCTCCGTTATTACTGCTCAGCTCTGAGTTTGGTTGATTGGTGGTATCTAGCCACTGATAAATATCTTCTTTGCCGTATTTTTCCATATAACTGTAATGCAAATACCGATGGTTTTTTAGGTCTTCAGGTTTGCTGGGCACACCATATTTATCAAGATAGGCAGGGGAAGCACACAAGATGACGCGGACAGGCGCAACTTGCTTGGCAATCAGTGACGAGCTTTTGAGCTGACCGATGCGCAGCGCCACATCAAATCCTTCTTCAACGATATCTACTTTGCGGTCGTTCAGCTGCAAATCGACATTGACCGAAGGATAACGTGTCTGAAAATCCGTGACCAATTTTGCCATATGTTTGAGGGCAAAGGACACAGGCGCGCTTATTCTCAATGTGCCTTTTGGGTTCTGCTGAAACCCACCTAATTTGGACTCCATATCATCGATACTGAGTAACACTTGCTGTGCATGCTCGAAATAGTGAGTACCTGCTTCCGTCAGACTGACTTTACGGGTCGTGCGGTTCAGTAAGCGTATATCCAGTCGCTCTTCTAGCTTTGACACATATTTGCTCACCAACTGCGGCGACAGTTGCATGGCTGTAGCGGCATTGCTAAAACTGCCTTCAATCACCACTGATACAAACGCCCGCATCGCATCAATTCTATCCATTATTCAGGTTTTCCTTCCAGCGGTTATCAATATTCTCTCGTCAGTCATCTTACGCTGTTGCTTCACCGATAGTAAAGTCGTGCGTTCTATTGACCTTGGATGGCAGCGTTGATTTTTCATCTAAATTGTTTCTAGTTAATGTAAATGATAATAATTTTCATTATTGTTTGTATTATTTTTATAATGTTGCTAAAGTGTGCATGCTTTATTACTAAGTAGCGAACCATATTTTACTATCGCTGCTTTTGAGATGTGATCTATATCAATACATTCGCCATTGGGCTTATATCAATTGAAATAAAGGCAGCTCGTCTTAGCTTTTTGACAAGCGTAATCAATGCGCTGTAAAAGCCTTTTTTTGGTAACGCTGACGATATTGATAAAACTGACTTTTTTGATAAAACCAAGTACTTTCAGGATTGTGATTTATGCCGATACTATCAACACCTTCTAATGATAAAAATCATTTTCGTTCACAAAAGCTGCCACGCTTAACAACCAGTCAAGCCCTATTAAGCATTGCCATTGCCTCTATCCTTAGCACGACTGCTGTTGCTGCTGAGAATGACGTGACACAAACCACCGATGAGCAAGCAGCGCTACCCAGTACCACGCTAGATACCATTGTCGTACGTGCCGCTAGGGATGAGTTGGTACAAGCGCCGGGTCTATCAGTGATTGGTGAAGAGGCGATTGAGAAGGCGTCGTTGTCTAATGATATCTCAGAGATCGTGCGCAAAATGCCTGGGGTTAATCTATCTGGCTCGTCAACTTCTGGGCAACGTGGCAACCAGCGCCAGATTGATCTTCGCGGTATGGGTCCGAATAATACCCTCATTTTAATTGATGGTCGTCCTGTTACTTCCCGCAATGCAGTTCGCCCGGGTCGTGCTAGCGAGCAAGATACCCGTGGTGACTCTCAGTGGGTGCCGCCGAGCGCTATTGAACGTATTGAGGTATTACGAGGCCCAGCCGCGGCTCGCTATGGTTCTGGTAGTATGGGCGGGGTAGTTAATATCATCACCAAATCACCTGACAAAAAAGAGTTTTCTGTCACAGGGCATTACGAGATGCCAGAGAGCGATCTTGAGGGCAAAAACTGGCGCACCAATATCAATATGGCTGGCCCGTTGAGTGATAAGCTGTCCTTCCGTACCACGCTGGGTTACCACGACAGTGAAGGCGATGATCCCTATATCAATGCCGAAGACGCCCAGATTGTTGATGGGCGTGATGGGCCTGCGGCTTCGGTTGCGGCAGGTGTTGAAGGGGTAGAAAATATAGACGTCCGCCAGCTTTTTGAATACGCTATGGATGCGATGAACACGGTAGGTTTTGAGGTCAACTACAGCACGCAAGATAACCGCTGGGTGGGTGACTCGCAATTCCAAACAGTCAATGATGACTTGGTCGAAACTTTAGCTGGCGAATCTACCAATAAGATGCGCCGCTATGGTGCCGCTTTAACCCATCGTGGTGACTATGAAAATTCCCGTAGTAACAGCTACTTAGAATTTAGCCGCACCAATAATGAGCGCTTAGCTGAAGGTGCTGGTGGTGGTGTTGAAGGTCAGATTGTCATACCTGACGACGGCGAGGATTTTGAATGGGTAGAGGCAACCTACGATACGTTAAATGCCAAATCAGAGTGGGATATCTTCTTTGACCGCCATACCTTGACGGCTGGCGCTGAGTTCCGTGGTGAAAAACTCAATAATCCTGTGGTTTCAGATATAACTTTTGATGAAGGCTTTGACTTTGGCGATGTGGAAACTGACCCTGCTAAGCGCGATCCAAAATCAGATGCTTATCTTGTCGGTGCTTATTTAGAAGACAACTACCAAATCACTCCAGATTGGTATGTGACCCCAGGGTTACGTTTTGATTATCATAGCGAAGCTGGCAGCAACTGGTCACCGAGTATCAATACCACGTGGGACTTTAGCCCTAACTGGTCAGTCAAAACGGGCGTAAGCCGTGCTTTTAAAGCACCATCACTTTATCAACTTGATCCCAACTATATCTACTATACCAGAGGTAATGGCTGTCCTTCTTGGATTCCGAGCGATCAAATCGGCTGCTATGTCTTGGGTAACACTGATCTCGAGCACGAGACTTCTTGGAACAAAGAGCTGACTTTTACCTATGACGATGGTACAGGACTGAACGCCGGTTTGACTTACTATCGTAACGATTATGATAACCGTATCGGTGCGGGTATAGATCGTGTGGGTGTAGTTGGTGTCGTAGATGCTGACAGTATTGCAAAAGACCGCTCTGTTTTTCAATGGGAAAACCAAGGTGAGGCCATCATTGAAGGCCTTGAAGGCTTTGTTCAAGTGCCAGTGACTGACACGGTTTCTTGGTCTACTAATGTCACGGGCAACATCCGCTCAGAGCGTAAAGATACTGGTGAGCCGTTATCGCTAATCCCTAAATTCACCGTCAACTCTAACGTTAACTGGGACATTACCCCACGTTGGAATACCGACTTTGGTGTTAGCTATTACGGAACTATTGAAGCACCTGAAGTTTCAGTTACTACTGGCGATGCGTTGGAAACGCTAAAGCTTGATCGTAAACCTTACGCCCTTGCCAATATTAGCACTCGCTATAACTTGACAGATAGTGTCACCGTTGGTGCCGGAATCAAAAACTTATTTGATAAGCAAATTAAACGCGAAGGCACTGGTACCAATGCAGGTGCTCGTACGTACAATGAACCGGGTCGTTATTACCTCTTTGATATTAGTGTGAACTTTTAAACGCTAAAAATATCTTTTTACTCAAAGTATTTTTTCTACTAAAAAGACGCTCACTTATTAACATAAAAAAAGGTCTAAGCTCATTGCTTGGAC
The DNA here is from genome assembly GCF_001921765.1 of Psychrobacter sp. C 20.9. Classification (NCBI taxonomy): domain Bacteria; kingdom Pseudomonadati; phylum Pseudomonadota; class Gammaproteobacteria; order Moraxellales; family Moraxellaceae; genus Psychrobacter; species Psychrobacter sp. C 20.9. The sequence goes on from NZ_MRYC01000011.1 coordinate 22,740, forward strand.
CCTTTTTTATGGGGCAGGGCGATTTTTTGAAGTCTGAGTACATACAAGGTTAACAAGACAATTGCCTCTATAGCATTAAGCACCATGAATACTATTGTCAAAAAAATCATCCGTTTGACTGTCTTCTTGCCAATGGTACTCGATATCTTTAGCGAGCTGAAGAGCAGTGGCTGACCCATGCTGGTCTGCGATAAACCCCAAGGCCATGTCCATACCCGCACTAACGTCCGATGACGTGTAAAACTTACCGTCAATAACCCACCGTGCCTCTGGTATCCATTTAACCTGATCAGACTGCGAAATCACCCATGCCCATGCTCGCTTATTAGATGTGGCGCGCTTGCCATCTAACAGTCCAGCTTTTGCAAGTAAGGCACTGCCTGTACATACGCTTAGCACCCACTTGGTCTGCTTGGATAGTTGTTGTAGCGTCGTCAAAAAAGCGGGCACGTGAACCAGTTGCCGTGTCCCTTGTCCACCGACGATTAATAAAATATCAGTATGCCATGGCAACTCATCGACTTTCACTGTATGTAAAGCCACACCATGCTGATTGTTGATAATGCCACCTCTTAACGAGGCAAATTGAATACGATAAAGGGTTTTTAAGCGACCGAACATTTCTATAGGGCCGAACAAATCCAGCGTTTCATAGTCCTCAAATACCAAAGCAGTAATCGTTCTTATATTCGTTGTCTTCATAAGCGTGATTATCTCTTATAGTAGAGCCTTTATAAAAGTGGTACAGTGGTTTTAAAACAAGTGAAAAGTAAAAAGGTTATGACTTACTCAGCAGATTTTCGAGCATAAGTGCTTAAAAGTGATACGCCACCTACCAGACAGGCAGAAAACAATAGCGATTTCATTTTTGTAGATAACAAGGGCTTATGAGAGTTAAACATGGTCATGCTTCTAAAGGTCACCGATATGTATGAGATGGCTTTCATATAATGGCTCTCATATATCGCACGCTGTCATTATTAAGCGGTCGTTATCATTGTAGTGGTTAACGCATGGCTCAGCACGATATAAAGCGCGGTGTTTTTTGTAACAGTTTAAAGCCAAATCAATCACATCAATTTATATTTGCTATGATGTTTTTATCAGACAATAGCTTACTATTTTTTAGTATGACGCATAAAAAGGAACAACCATGCCAGACATAGGGAACTTGTCGCCACAAGAAATCAGGGCACTGATCAGAAATAACAAAATAGACAAACCTACCTCTGGTATGTGCAAAGGTCACATACAAGCCAACTTGGTCATTGTGCCCAAAGATTTGGCCTATGACTTTTTGTTATTTGCACAGCGCAATCCCAAGCCTTGTCCTGTGTTAGACGTCACCGATATCGGTAGCGCAGAACCTAAGCTAATGGCTAAAGGAGCTGATCTCAGAACTGATCTATCGAGATATCGAATATACCAACATGGTGAACTGGTCGATGAAGTATCAGACTTAACAGACTATTGGCGCGATGATTTAGTCTGCTTTCTTTTAGGCTGTAGCTTCTCTTTTGAGACGGCTATGTTGAATGCCTCCATCCCCATCAGGCATATCGAAGACAACCACAATGTACCGATGTACATCACTAATATAGAAACAGAGCCAGCTGGAAAATTTCACGGAAAAATGGTGGTCAGTATGAGACCGATACCTTATCCGTTAATCACTAAGGCAGTGCAAGCCACTTCTAGGTTTCCGCAAGTGCATGGCGCACCCATTCATATCGGCGATCCCAGCCTAATCGGTATCAAAGACATCAGTTCTCCGGACTTTGGTGATCCATCCATTATAAAAGCAGGCGAAGTGCCCGTATTTTGGGCGTGCGGCGTCACGCCGCAGAGCATCGCCATGACCAGTCGCCCTGAGCTGATGATTACTCATGCACCGGGATATATGTTTATCTGCGACCTCAGGGATGAAGACTTAGCAGTCTTATAAACCATCATATTTGTTTTGATTTTACGCCAGTTGTTTCAAGCCAACTTTTTATAAAAACTAAAGGAATAGTGTCCAATATGAATATCAATTTTGATGATTTAGAGAAACTGATAAAAATCGCAGAAAACGCTGATATACAATCGTTAGAGGTGACCGACGGTGATGCACGCATCGCTATTGTGTGTCACTCTACTGCGCAAAATACGAGCCAGTCTTCTACCAGCACTGTCAGCACCGCATCCCATAAGCAACAGGCTGAGACTGCATCTAGCGATAGTGATAATAATAAATATGAAAATAATACCAGTGATAGGGCAAATGAGAATGAAGAGACAGTAAGCACACCGCAAAAAAATGACATATCAGCGCCGATGTTAGGCACGTTTTATCGGCGTTCTGAGCCTGATGCCGATGAGTTTGTCAGCATAGGCGATCAGGTCGAAGTCGGGCAGACGCTTTGTATCATTGAAGCAATGAAAATGATGCATGAGGTCAAAGCAGAGACGGCGTGCATCATCCAAGATATTCTGATTGAAGAAGGGGATATCGTCGAATACGGTCAGGCTTTGTTCGTCACTGAACCTGTAAGCTAGCCTAGAAAGTAACTAGCAGTGGTTTAATAAACATCTGATCTCTCTTTTTTAGGAAAATATATGTTCTCCAAAATATTAATCGCTAACCGTGGCGAGATTGCATTACGTATCATTCGGGCTTGCAAACAACTGGGTATTGGGTCAGTCATCGTGTATTCAGAAGCAGATAAAGATTCCTTACCGGTACGTTTAGCGGATGAAAAGGTCTGTATTGGCCCTGCTAATGCGGCAAAAAGCTACCTGAACCAAAGGGCGATTGTCTCTGCGGCCAAAATGACGCAGGCGGAAGCTATTCATCCCGGCTATGGGTTCTTATCAGAAAATGCAGACTTTGCGGCATTGGTGGAAGCATCAGGTATTTGCTTCATTGGCCCAACGGCTGAAAATATCAGCACCATGGGTGATAAGGTCGCGGCCAAAGCGCAAATGGTTGCGGCTGGCGTACCTTGTGTGCCCGGTTCTGAGGGCGCGCTGCCAACAGACTCTGATGCTGTCATACAGATTGCCAGTGATGTGGGTTATCCAGTCATTATCAAAGCCGCAAGCGGTGGCGGTGGTCGCGGTATGCGTGTCGTTGAAAAAGAAGCCGATCTGTTATCTGCTATCTCCTTGACCCAGAGTGAAGCTAAAGCCAACTTTGGCAGTGCTGTGGTTTATCTCGAAAAATACTTACAATACCCGCGCCATATCGAGATACAAGTGCTGTCTGATACCCATGGTCATGCCATCTATCTGGGTGAGCGTGACTGCTCGATGCAGCGCCGCCATCAAAAGGTCATTGAAGAAGCACCTGCACCCGGAATTACCGATGAGCAACGGCAGCAGATAGGCGAGGCGTGTGCCACGGCTTGCCAGCAGATGGGTTATAGAGGGGCGGGGACGTTTGAGTTTTTGTACGAAAACGGCGAATTTTTCTTTATTGAAATGAATACGCGGGTGCAAGTGGAGCATACCATCACTGAGATGGTGACAGGCGTTGATATCGTCCGTGAGCAAATACGCATTGCCGCAGGGCTGCCGCTAGCATACCAGCAGCAAGACATCACCATAAGTGGTCATGCCTTTGAATGCCGCATCAATGCTGAAAACCCAAAGACCTTTTTACCCAATGCAGGCCACATTAACTATTGTCATCTTCCTGCAGGCTGTGGCGTCAGAGTGGACAGTCATATCGAGTCCAATTATACCGTGCCGCCCACTTATGACAGTTTGATCGCCAAAATATGTGTACAGGATGAGTCGAGAGCGCAAGCAATCACCAAGATGCAAGGGGCATTGTCAGAAGCGCAGATCACGGGTATTGATACCAATATTGAGTTGCATCAGCGTTTGTTTGCCGATAAAGGCTTCTGTGAGGGTCAAATGAGCATTCATTACTTAGAAAAATGGATCAAAGAAAATATATAAAACAGCTGTCCATAGCACGTTATCAAGATGATAACGAGTACATCTTATAAAAATAATGGAGCGTACAAGGATGACCCTACAATGGCAAATTGGCAGCGAAACCAACCTTGTGTTGTTTTTCCCAAAGCCTATCAGCCTAGACAAACAGAAAAAATGCTGGGCGCTGGCGGATATTATTGAAACCATGCCCGAAGTTATCGAAGTCATTATCGGTATGAATACACTCAGTGTGTTTAGTCACCCGCTAGCATGGGATGAGTTTAAAGCGCTACAAAACAAACTGACTGCGCTGCTTGAGGAGATGCCTGAGAAAATCATCGACGGCAAGCATATCGAGATACCCGTGCATTATGGTGGCAAATACGGTCCTGATTTAGCAGCAATGGCAGAAGCTTTGGGTATGTCTGTCGATGCTGTGGTCGATCTGCATACCAGCGCTATTTATACCGTTTATTTTATCGGTTTTCAGCCCGGCTTTCCTTATCTTGGTGGCTTGTCTGAGTCGTTACATTTTCCAAGGCATACTACACCAAGGACACAAGTCCCTGCAGGGTCGGTCGGTATCGGCGGCGAGCAAACAGGCATTTATCCTTTTGCCTCCCCCGGCGGTTGGCAGTTGTTGGGTCAGACAGACACCGCGTTATTTGACTTAGCCAAAGATTCGCCAACCTTGCTGAGTGCTGGTGATACTTTATGCTTTACCGCAATAGATATCCATGAATAAAACAAGACCCTGTAAAAAATGAGTCAATAGGTGGCAGCAATGAAGATTTTAACGACCAATGGTATGGCCAGTATTCAGGACCTAGGGCGTTTTGGTTATCGCAGTATGGGCGTGGGTAGAAGTGGCGCGATGGATCACTGGGCGCTGCAAGCAGGTAATGCTTTGCTAAAAAATGAGCGTGACGAGCCAGCAATTGAGCTGGCGATGGGTGAATTGACCATACAGTTTGAAGAAGACGTCAGCTTTTGTCTGACAGGCGCGCTTTATGAGGCATATTTGGATAACAAGCGTATACCCAGTTATTGGCGCATCAATGCAAAAGCGGGGCAAACCCTCAAGCTACTACGTCCGATAGAGGGCATGTATGCGTATCTTTGCATGCACGGTGGATTTGATATTGCGTCTATATTGCAATCGGGTAGTACCAATTTAAAAGCTGGTTTCGGTGGCTTTAACGGTAGGTACTTACAAGCGGATGACAGGTTAAAGGTAAAAGTACCGTCACACTTGCCCATTATCGGTGTGACTCCTCTTGCACCAACTAATACTATTCGTGTGATTAAAAGTAGCGAGTATGATTGCTTCACAGCATCTGCACAGACGGCTTTTGTCTCCCAATCGTGGCAGCTACAGACTAGCAGTAACCGTATGGGTTATCGCTTGGCAGGTGAGTTATCCCTTGAGTTAACAGAGCCCAAAGAGATGAGCTCGCACGGTGTCGATATGGGTATGATTCAAGTGCCGCCGCAAGGTCAGCCAATCGTGCTGATGGCGGACGGGCAAACTACTGGTGGTTATCCTAAAATTGCTACCGTTATCGATGCAGATATCGGATTAATGGCACAAATAAGGTTTGGTAAAACCTGTCAATTTACCCTCGTAGATAGCGAACAAGCGTACCGCGCACGCCAAAACCAACAACATTATATCGATCAGATACAGGAGTATGGTTATGAACATTGATTTGAATGCAGACGTTGCCGAAGGCTGCGGACAAGACGATAAACTGCTTACCATCGTCAGCTCTGCCAATGTCTGCTGCGGGCTGCACGCAGGCTCTTATGCGGAGATGATCGCGACCTTGCAATTGGCCAAAAAAAACAATGTTAGAGTTGGAGCACACCCAGGGCTTGACGATAGAGAAAACTTTGGTCGCACCAATCAGTCTTTGGGCGAAGAGGAATATCGGGCGCTGATGGCCTATCAGCTTGGTGCTACCAAAGCGCTGTGTAATCTGGTCGGTGTATCATTAGATTATGTCAAACCGCATGGTGCTTTATACAACCAAGCAGCTGTTGATGAGTCGCTCGCTGATATTTTGGTCAGTGAGATCAAACGCTTTGATCCCAATTTAAAAGTCATGGGGCTGTCAGGTGGTCATTTGGTTGCTGCCGCCAAACGTCAGGGGCTGGTGTCGATATCCGAGGTGTTCGCGGACAGAAGCTACGAAAAAGATGGCTCATTGGTCTCGCGCAGTAAAGACAACGCGCTTATCACCGATACCCAAGCGGCTATTGACCATGTATTGCAGATGATTACCCAAGGGACGGTGACCAGTGTCTGCGGTGAGGTGGTGCCCGTTGAGGCAGAGAGTATCTGTCTGCATGGCGATGGTGAGCATGCCATTTTATTTGCGCAGGAGATCAAAAAACAATTAGAACGAAAGGGTATCACGATATCCGCTCAATAATCATTTGACCGATAGCTGTGTGAACGTTAATGGCTAAAGTCAGTTGTTCTGTACAAAACAAGGATGTTTATGAGTACCTTAAAAAAGCACAATACCGCCATTTTGGGCGCGGCCTTTTTGATGGCCACTTCAGCGGTTGGGCCGGGTTTCCTAACCCAAACCGCTACTTTTACCGAAAGTTTAATGGCAAGCTTTGGCTTTGTTATTTTAATATCAATCATTATGGATATCGGCGTTCAACTCAATGTCTGGCGCGTGGTAGCGGTATCCAAAAAACGCGCACAGGAAATCGCCAACTTGGTGTTTCCTGGGGTCGGTTATCTGCTGGCCTTTTTGATCATTGCAGGCGGGCTTGCCTTTAATATTGGTAATATCGGCGGTGCTGGCCTTGGCATGCAGTCGATGTTTAATATCTCACCCATCACGGGTGCCCTGATTAGTGGTGTGATTGCCGTCGCGATATTTTTAGGCCGAGAGACAGGGCCTTTAATGGATAAGTTTGCTCAGCTCATGGGCTTTATCTTAATCGTCTTAATCATTTATGTGGTATTCAAATCAGACCCACCTTTGGCAGAAGCGGCGACCAAAACTATCATGCCCGATAAAATTGATGCGGTGGCCATCGTGACCTTGGTCGGTGGTACGGTCGGTGGTTATATCACTTTCTCCGGCGCGCATCGCCTGCTAGAGGCTGGCGTGACGGGTGAGGAAAATCTAGGCTCAGTGACCAAAAGCTCAGTCACGGGTATTTTGGTCGCCTCAGTGATTCGGGTATTTTTATTCCTTGCTGTGCTGGGCGTGGTATCACAAGGCCTAACTTTAGATCCGTCAAACCCAGCGATGTCACCTTTTGAGCATATCTTAGGTAACGTCGGTAAAGTGATCTTTGGTATCGTTATTTGGGCGGCATCTGTGACTTCAGTCATTGGCGCTGCTTACACCTCAGTGTCGTTTATGACCAATTTCCATCCCTTTATCGAAACCTATAAGCGCTACTTTATTATTGGATTTATCGTCACTTCAACCTTCGTATTTGCCACCATTGGTAAGCCTGCTCAGGTACTGGTATTGGTAGGTACATTGAATGGCTTGGTCTTACCTATTGCGATGGTGATTATTCTGATTGCCGCTTATCGAAAAAACATCGTTGGCAACTACAAGCATCCTATTTGGATTGCTGCTTTTGGTTGGCTAATCGCTATTGCGATGAGTGTGCTGAGTATCATGACCATTGCCAAATACCTTGGACTAAGCTAAAAATTGGGCCGGGCTAAAAACAGTATCGACTAAAAAATATAATATAAGGAGAATATGATGGATATCAAACAAGTCGAGCGAGTGGTCAAGCTCTTCGAGCGCAGCCAATTACAGGAAATGACGGTCGTAGAGGGTGGTCAGTCAATCAAAGTGGTTAATGCTATTTATTCGCAGCGCCATCGTCCACAGCTTGTAGCAGACAACGGTGAGAATATCTCTGAAAATGATAGCAATGAGTCTGCGCAAGTGCGTGCCACACATGTGGGTATCGTGCATCTAAGTGCTGACGCCGTGACGGATAATCTTATTAAAAAAGGCGATCGTATTGAAAAAGGCCAAACCGTTTGCTTTATTGAAGAGCTGACGCGCCTGCTCCCTGTCGTGAGTGAGCATGACGGTATTGTTAGCGATATGGTGGTTGAGGATGGGATCGGTGTGGAATACGGTCAGCCTATATTGGATGTAATAATACATTAATGAGTAATGCGGCGATGGCATTTTGTCTGTGTCTTTTGCATACTTATTAAGGTTTATATCCAACCAATTAACAACACTACGTTGATAATTATTCAATATAAATTGGCTTACTCTTCCATAACGATGATAGTAAAGTATGTTTATACCAATATCTAAACACTTTATCTTACTACTACGTTATGGAGTACTCATCAATGCAATCCTCATTATTCAATAGAGTTTTAACATCGAAAGCTGGCGCTGCTGCCTTAATCCTTCGTGTACCTGTGGGCCTAATTTTGATGGCACATGGCGCGCAAAAGCTTTTCGGCTGGTTCGGCGGCAATGGGCTGGCAGGTACGGCTGGGTGGATGAGTAGTATGGGTATGGAACCTGGCTACCTGATGGCTATCTTAGCAGGCGGTGCTGAGTTTTTTGGTGGTCTTGCGTTAGTATTAGGATTATTAACGAGACCTGCAGCATTGATCGCCGCTTTTACGATGTTAGTTGCTATTTTTTCTGTCCATATCGGTAGTGGCTTATTCATTGCCAATGGCGGCTACGAATATGCATTGACCTTGATGGTAGCGCTGCTGGCACTGATGGTACAAGGTGGCGGTGCGATAAGTATGGACAAGGTATTATCAAAAAATCTAGGGCGAGCTTAAGCGGATTGTGTAATAGTTACCTTTAATGGCTATCAGTAACGCTAAAAAAGTGTCACCTTCAAGATCGTCATGACTCACGTTAACCGCTTCATATCAACCAATAAAACCATCTTATAAAAGTGACAAGGAGAAAGTGATGAGCATATACGCATCTAACGGGGCAGTAAGCCTGCCTGTATTCTTTATACCGCATGGCGCAGGACCTTGTTTTTTTATGGATTGGCAACCTGCGGGTACATGGGACGGTATGGCAAGTTTTTTAGCGAGCATTACCACTCGATTACCTGAGCGACCAAAGGCTATTTTAATCATTAGCGGCCATTGGCAGACGCCTGAATTTCGTATCACCTCTGGCGCAAAACCTGATCTGATTTACGATTATTATGGCTTTCCTGAGCATACTTATGATTTGGCTTACCCAGCATCAGGTGCGCCAGTGCTGGCCGAACGGGTCAGTAAAATGCTAACTGAGGCGGGTATAGCGAATATGCAAGATGCGTCACGCGGTTTTGATCACGGCGTCTTTATACCGTTAAAGGTAATGTTCCCTGAGGCAGATATTCCTGTAGTACAGATGTCACTACGTAATGATCTCGACCCAGAAGCGCATCTGGCAGCAGGTCAAGCCCTGCAATCATTACGCCAAGAGGGGGTGTTGATTATTGGTAGCGGTATGAGTTTTCATAATATGCGCGGCTATGGTGATGCAAAATTTACCGCACCATCAGAGGGTTTTGACGACTGGCTGACCAATACTGTCGCAGCGGATTGGGAGACGCGATGGTCAGCACTAGCTAACTGGTCAAAAGCCCCTTATGCAACAGCCTCACATCCATTAGGCGCAGAGGAGCATTTGCTACCGCTGATGGTGGCAGCAGGTGCAGCAGGCAATGATAAGGGGGATAAAATTTACTCTGAGCAAGTGCTAAAAACGCAGTTATCTGCTTTTCAGTTTGGATAAATTCCAAGTAGAGAACGCCATTCAGCTGATCACTTGAAAAAGAGGACGTGATGACCAATAAAATAATACGCTACTGTATAGTGAAACCATTATAAAAATGGTATAGCAAGATTAAACGCTATTTTTCGCAGCCTCTGGAGATGCAGTCTCAGCAAGCAAGAAAAGTAGCGTTTAATCGAGCGCGTTTCCTATGCTGTATCAATTTTATTGAGGTTCTACTATATTAGATTGGCCCATATCTAGCATAAAACAGACTATCATATGTCTTTATGCCTCAATTGAGCTTATCAAATCCACTCATCACAACCCATCAAGGAGCGATCATGCGTATCACTGCCAATTTTGACGCAGGTAATATTGACGTACTTAATATAGAAGATAAAAATAATATTCAGCTCGCCATTCGTCCAGACGTTGGCGAAGAATTTTTCCAATGGTTTAACTTCCGTCTCTCTGGCGAGGTTGGAGAGAAGTACGTTCTTCATATTATGAATGCAGGGGAGGCTTCCTATCTCGAAGGGTGGGAGAATTATCAAGCAGTCGCTTCCTACGATCGTCAGCATTGGTTCCGTTTGCCTACTTCTTACCAAGATGGCAAATTAACCATCGTGGCAGAGCTGGCGTGCGAGACCATTCAAATTGCTTATTTTGCCCCTTATAGCTATGAGCGTCATCAAGATTTATTAGCCGCTGTACAGACACATCCGCTAGTGACATTAGAGCATTTAGGCGACACGCTTGATAAGCGTGACCTTACTTTGGTCAAAATTGGTGATGGAGATAGTAGTAAGCGCAATATTTGGATCACTGCGCGTCAGCATCCGGGTGAAACGATGGCCGAATGGCTGGTCGAAGGTTTGCTCTATAGCTTGTTAGACAGCGACAATGCCAATAGCAGGCTATTATTAGATAAAGCCAATTTCTATATTGTGCCCAATATGAATCCTGATGGCAGTGTACGCGGGCATCTACGTACGAACGCCGCAGGTACGAATCTAAACCGTGAGTGGGCAAGTCCAAGCTTGGACAAAAGCCCTGAAGTGTTTTATGTGATTAAGAAGATGGAAGAGACGGGCGTTGATCTGTTTTATGATGTGCATGGGGATGAAGCATTGCCTTATGCATTCCTTGCGGGCTCTCAAGGCACGCCAAGTTATAATGAGCGCCTCGCACATCTACGTGATCGGTTCTCAGACGTATTGAAATTAGCCAGTGCTGACTTTCAGACCGAGGTCGGCTATGAGATTGATGCGCCAGGTGAGGCGAACATGACACTGGCAACCCATTGGGTCGCTGAGCGTTTTAATTGTCTTGCCAATACGTTAGAGATGCCATTTAAAGACAACGATAATCTACCTGATGAAGAAATGGGCTGGTCACCAGAGCGTTCTATTCAGTTAGGGGAAGCATCGCTTATCGCCATGCTAGCCGTCGTTGATGATTTACGTTAATTGACGCTAACTGAAGATTTAGATAGACAGTCGTTGCTCAAACGCTAGTAAGTACTCACTTCCTAGCGTTTTTTATTTATCAGATATTTATGTGTATAGTTATGATTTTCCTATAGTAAACAATTATATAAAGCGTTCGCCACTTTTAAAATAATACTGAAAAATGATCAATAGTGTCTGTATGAAGTACAACACTTTCATAACAATGGATACCATGACGGCGGATAAAATGTAGCGTGTACCTAATAATATAACCATAAGTTAAATAATCAGGATGGTTGCAATCATGAGTAAAACTAAAACAATTTTAATTACCGGTAGCACGGATGGCATTGGTAAGTTGGCTGCTTTAAAGCTAGCAGAGGCTGGGCATCAAGTGTACCTGCATGGCCGCGATGCTGAAAAGCTGGCCAATGTGATTACAGAAGTCAAAGCAGTAGCGAGAGGCGAAGCAGTAGATAGAGTTGATGGGTTTGTAGCGGATTTCTCTGATTTAACTGCTGTACTTAAAATGGCATCAGACGTGAATGAAAAGTTGCCAAAGCTTGATGTCTTGATAAACAACGCGGGAATTTATACCACATCAGCGGCAACGACCAAAGATAATTTGGACATACGATTTGTGGTCAATTACTTAGCGCCTTATGAGCTGACCAATGCGCTATTACCGTTACTCAAACAATCTGGCGAATCTTATATTGGGAATCCGCGCATCGTCAATCTAAGCTCAGCCGCTCAGACGCCAATATCATATGAAGCATTTGCAGGACAAACCAGCTTGGAGGACAAAGCTGCTTATGCACAAAGTAAGCTGGCGCTCACGATGTGGAGTATGGCCTTGGCTGACAAGGTTATCAACGACGATATCAATGTGATTGCTGTGAATCCAGGCTCCCTTCTCAATACTAAGATGGTTGATGAAGCGTATGGTCAGTACTGGTCATCAGCAGACAAAGGCGCAAATATCCTAACAGAATTGGCTGTCTCGGATGAGTTCGCTAATGACACGGGTAAATACTTTGATAACGATATCAAAGATGGTGCACATGGTGATGCGAGAGGCGAATTTGGTCAACCGCATGCCGATGCGTTAGACAAAGAAGCCATTGCAGAGCTGGAGCGTCAAACACAGCAGGTATTACAGTCGTTGTATTAAAAATATATTACCTCCTGTTAATCGCTATGTATTTCAGTACTGCCCACATGAGAACTTTGCTCAATTTATTTATTATTAGGAATAAAAACAATGCAAAATCAGACAATAAAAGCCATTGGCTATCAAGACAATCTCGCCATCGATAACGAACAAGCGCTACAAGACATTACCCTTGATAAGCCAACTGCGACAGGCCATGACATTCTGGTAGAGGTAAAAGCCATATCCGTCAATCCCGTAGATTATAAAATCCGTCAATCGCGTCCTGCACCAGAGGGTGAGTACGCAGTGATTGGTTGGGATGCGGCGGGCATCGTGACAGCGGTTGGCGACGAAGTCAGCCTATTCTCAGTCGGGAATAAGGTTTATTACGCAGGGGATTTAACCCGTTCAGGTAGCAACGCTGAATATCAACTGGTTGATGAGCGCATCGTTGGGCGTATGCCATCATCGCTATCTTTTGCGGAGGCCGCTGCATTACCACTCACCACGATCACGGCTTGGGAGATGTTGTTTGAGCGCCTGCAAGTACCTGTTACTAATAATTCGGCAGACAAAAACGGTAGTGATGAGCGTGCTAATGACGTCTCGGTATTAGTTATTGGTGCAGCGGGCGGGGTTGGTTCTATCTTAACGCAGTTATTAAAAATACGAACTTCTGACACGATTATCGGCACTGCATCACGAGATGAGAGCGTAAAGTGGTTAAAGGATTTAGGCGCAGATCATGTCATCAATCATCGTAACCCATTGTTTGAAGAGCTACAGAAGACAGGTATCACTGAGGTGGATTATGTCATCAGTCTAAACAACACCGAAGAGCATTATGAAGAGATCATTAAATGCTTAAAGCCACAAGGTAAATTAGGGCTCATCGATGATCCTGACTCACTAGACGCCAAGCTGCTTAAAACTAAATGTCTGAGCTTACATTGGGAGTTTATGTTTACGAGATCTATGTTCCATGCACCAGATATGATTGAGCAACATCGCTTATTAACGGACGTTGCCAACATGATTGATGCAGGCAAGATCAAAACCACCGTTGCCTATCATCTTGGCACTATCACGGCTGAGCATGTACGCCATGCACACCAAATGCTAGAAAACCAGCAAGCACATGGCAAGATAGTGTTAGAAGGTTGGTCTGCGTAGGACTTAGAGCATTAGAAAGGATGAATTTAAAAACAAAATAGAAAACCACCCCCGCTTGAATGGCTAGGGTGGTTTTTTTGTGTGTAATGAGAGCACATGTTTTTAACGCATTTTTTACTTCTTTTAAGTAAAGTAGCTAACGTCATATTGATTGATGCTTTCTTTGTAATTTTAGCTTCACATTCGCCAGTAATAATCCAGATAAAATCAATAACATTGCTAACATCTTCCACCATGTTACGATTTCTCCTGTGAGCAGCACGGAGGTCACCATGCCAAACAAGGGTACCAGTAGGGCAAAAGGCATAACCTTGGACGCAGTATTTTGACTGAGCAAATGCGCCCATAGTCCAAAGCCGATGAGTGTTGAGATGTATACAATAAATGCAAGCGATAGCCAAGATTTTAGTGAGGCTTCGGTAAACGTTGCTAGTTGCCAGGCTTCGGGCTCAAAGATGAGAGAAGATAGAGTCAATATCACGCAAGCAATGAGACCGCCCCAAACTACTAATGCTAGAGCAGATAATGCAGATGCCTTGTTTTTGTCAGTGCTAGGCGAGACAATACTCATTTTTGAACCCTGTTGCGCAGTTTTTAAGGCTGCTTGCGCTGATGCTTGTTTTGATGCAATGTTGCCAAAGCTCCAACCTATTGCCGCAATCAATATGCAAACAAATCCAGCTAAAGGCATATCACCACCAAGGTTTAGCGCAATCACACTGAGACCAAGTACACCAATCAACATACCAATGATTTGCACTCGACTTACTGCCTCACCCAATATAAAGTAAGCCAGTAATACAGTGATAAAAATCTGAATCTGTAGTAATAGCGCCGTCAGGCCCGGTGATGCGCCCAGATGCATGGCAGTGAATACAAAAGCGTACTGCATAACAAATGTACCGATGGCGTATATTAATAAAGTACGGTTAAATTTAGGTGGCTTTAGAAATAAAACTAATGGCACAGCAGTAAAGAAAAAACGAAGCGCAGTGAGCATCAATGGCGGAAAGCTCTCAAGCCCCCATGCAATAAAAGTAAAGTTTACGCCCCAAATAAAAGTAACTAGTATAGCCAACGCGGTATATATGGGAGTCATGTAATTAACCTAGGAAGTTATGGCTGGTTATGATTTTAATAAACTATTTAGGAAGTATAGAATTGTATATGAATTTATAAGGTACCAGCCACTCTTATGGATTCCTTATATGACTTATTTCTGCCATATCTTACCCAACACCCTAAACCAATTCTTTGACGTGATCTTTTCAATAAGCGCATCAGAGAAGTGACGTTGTTGCATCTGCTCAATCAGTTTGGAAATTTGACTGATATCAGACAATTCATCAGGCAATAAACAGCCATCGAAATCAGAGCCAAAGCCAACGTGATCTTCGCCCAAATGGTCTATCAGATAAGCAAGATGATCGACGATCACATCAAGTGAGGTCTGCGTATCTCGCTGCCCATCCGCACGAATAAATGCCACATCGAAGTTCACCCCAACCATACCACCATTTTGTTTAATGGCAGCCAGTTGTCGATCAGTCAGGTTTCTTGCTTGCGGACATAAGGTGTGCGCATTGGAGTGGGTTGCGACAATGGGCTGATCGGCAATTTCTAACGTATCCCAAAACGCGCGCTCGTTCATATGCGATACATCAATCAGCATATGCTTATCACGACACGCCAAAATAAGGTCTTTGCCTTCGCGGGTCAGACCAGAGCCTGTATTTGGTGAGTGCGGAAAAGACGCATTTAAACCATCACCGAATAGGCTTTTCCTATTCCACAGTGGGCCAATACTTCTGAGTCCTGCTTCATAAAACACATCCAGTAATTCAGGCTCAATAGCCAAAAACTCAGCGCCTTCAAGATGCAAAACGATGGCCAGTTGCTGGTTCTGCTGACAGGCTTGAATTTGTGCAACAGACGTACAGATCTGAATCTGACCATCTGATCGCGCCTGTAATTGCTGAGCAAGTTCTAGTTGCGCACAGCAAATATCAACGATTTCTTGCGGAGTGAAATCTGAATGTGAAGGATTGGCTAATTTGTCAGGATGGTTGTTTTTCACATAAGCGTAGGGCGGTAAGAAAATAGAAAACAAGCCGCCCATCCATCTTGCTCGTCGGCAACGCTTTAAATCTAAATGTCCCGGTAGTGTGCCATAAATAAAATCATGCACCGGATCGTCAGCAGAGCTTAGCCATAGGCGGGTTAACAGATCATTATGACCATCAAAAATTATAGGCTGGTTATTCATCATTAATCCGTGACCATACGCGTGGGAATCAGTTGCTCTTGACTCATACTTAATCGTTTAGAATTTTTAGGGTTCCTAAAGCGCAGATCTTCAAACGGAGTTGGCGTCTCGCTATTAACACGTGCTTCCTCGATCAGGTAGTGATAAGGCGATTTGCCGCACACAGGATCGGCGTTTTTGGCATCGCCCGTCAGCATAAACGCTTGGCAACGACAGCCGCCATAATCGCGCTCTTTATCGGGGCAGCTTTGGCACATGTCAGGCATCCACTCATCACCGCGATACTGATTAAAGCTTGCAGAGTCATACCAAATATCTTTAAGTGGTGTTTGGCGTACATTAGGAAATTCTATAGGCAGCTGTCTGGCAGCATGACAAGGTAGGGCAGTGCCATCAGGTGCCACGGTCAAGAAAATCTTACCCCAGCCATCCATACAAGGTTTTGGACGTTCTTCATAGTAATCAGGCACCACAAAAATGAGTTTGCATTTGATACCACGATCTTCGATTTTTTGACGATATTCATTGGTGATGCGTTCGGCTCTGACCACTTGCTCTTTGGTCGGTAGTAGGCCTTCGATATTTGCAAACGCCCAACCATAAAACTGACAAATAGCCAGCTCAACCGTATCCGCTTCCAGCTCTAAACACAGATCAATAATCTGGTCAATCTGATCGATATTTTGCCGATGAATCACAAAGTTAAGTACCATCGGATAGTCGTACTGCTTGACCAGACGTGACATCTCATATTTTTGCTCAAAGGCATGTTTGGAGCCTGCCAAGGCATTGTTCACCGATGGATCACTGGCTTGGAAGCTGATTTGGATATGCTGCAATCCTGCGTCTTTTAAACTGGCAATGCGTGCTTCAGTCAGTCCCATACCTGAGGTGATGAGATTGGTATAAAAGCCTTTTTGATGCGCATAAGCGACCAGTTCTTCTAGGTCTTGACGCACCAGTGGCTCACCGCCAGAAAAGCCCAGCTGCACCGCGCCCATTTGCCGCGCCTGATCAAACACATCAAACCACTCCTGTGTCGTCAGCTCGTCTTTATAGCGCGCATAGTCAATGGGGTTGGAGCAATACGGGCATTGTAAGGGGCAGCGATAGGTCAACTCAGCGAGTAACCATAGCGGCAGTCCGACGGGTGCAGTCATACTAAATCAATCCAATGTTCACGCTGGGCGACCAGCATATATTCGATAATGTCTTGCTCGATTTCAGGCACGTCGCCAAACATGGCTTGCACCTTTTGGATAATATCAGCAACCGATGCGGTGCCATCGATATGTTGTCCAATGATGCTGGCGCTGTCATTGAGTTTTATCATCCCTTCAGGGTAGAGCAGGACATACGCGTCTTGCGCTGGCTCAAACTGAAAGCGATAGCCATGACGCCATGTGGGAACCAGAGATTGATCCAGCTCAGGTAAACTCGCGGGTATACTCATTTGAACAATCCTTTATGCCAGACATGGTCAGTGGTGACGCTTTGATAAGGCGCTTGGTCATGGACATAAGCGAGGCTCAAGGCATCCAATATCGTCCATAAAATATCGAGTTTAAATTGTAATATCTCAAGCATGCGTTCTTGCTGCTCTGCCGTTTTGAATGAGTCTAGGGTGATGGTCAGGCCATGCTCAACATCGCGGCGCGCTTGGCTGAGGCGCGAGCGAAAATAGGTATAGCCTTCTTCTTTGATCCAAGGATAGTGCTTGGGCCAAGACTCTAAGCGTGATTGGTGAATCTGCGGGGCAAACAGTTCGGTCAATGAGCTACTAGCGGCCTCACGCCATGAGGTACGGCGAGCAAAGTTCACATACGCATCGACCGCAAAGCGCACCCCTGGCAAGACCAATTCTTCCGAAATCACCTGCTCACGTGTCAGGCCAACCGCTTCCGCCAGACCGAGCCATGCTTCGCGCCCGCCGCCATCAGGATAGACGCCATCTTGATCAATCATGCGCTGGATCCACTCTTGACGCACGCGCTGATCGGGACAATTGGCCATAATCGCCGCATCTTTTAGTGGGATATTGATTTGGTAATAAAACCGATTGGCAACCCACGCTTGGATTTGCTGCTGGGTCGCGCGCCCTTCATGCATCATGATATGAAAAGGATGGTGGATATGATAATACTGACCTTTGGCCATAATTGCTTGTTCAAACGCTTCTGGACTGAGTGCGGTTTCTTCTGTTGTTTTCATTTTATTGCCTTACCGTTTGTCTTACAGTTCTATCTGCATACCATCAAAGGCCACTTCAACACCATGCTGTTTTAATGTCGCCGCTTGCTCTGATCGCTCGTTCAATATCGGGTTGGTGTTATTAATATGAATGAGCACTTTGCGAGCATTGTCGAGCTGATCGAGATAATGCAGTGATCCATCGTCACCACTGATATGCAGATGCCCCATGTCTTGGCCTGTTTTGATGCCGACGCCGCGCTCTTGCATCTCGTTGTCTGTCCATAGCGTCCCGTCAATCATCACGCAATCAGACGCTTTCATGATTTGCATCACTTCGTCATCAATTTTGCCCAAGCCTGGCGCGTAGAACAGCTGCTTTTGTGTTTTTAAATCTTTCACAATCAGCGCGATATTATCGCCATCATGAGGGTCATTGCGATGCGGCGAATACGGCGGCGCTGAGCTTCTAATGACCAAAGGCGTTAGCTCTAAATTGCTGTAACTGTCAATTTGAAAGCTTTGCTTTGGATCGATTTGATTATATTGTAGACCGCCATTCCAGTGCTTTAGCATATTAAAGAGCGGAAATCCTGTGCTGAGGTCGTCATGCACCATGTCCGTACACCAAACAGAGATGGGGCAGCCTTCACGTAGGGTCAACAATCCCGTGGTGTGGTCAAGCTGACTGTCCATCAATACCACATCGGTGATGCCCGTGTCTCGCAATTGACGCGCTGGCTGAGCCGCTTTAAAGTCAAATAGCTGCTGGCGAATGTCTGGTGAAGCGTTAAACAAAATCCAGTCAACACCATTTTCTGATATGGCGATCGAGGACTGGGTACGGGTCTTTGCTTCGATGGTGCCTTGGCGTACGCCGTGGCAGTTTTCGCAGTTACAGTTCCACTGCGGAAAACCGCCGCCCGCTGCTGAGCCTAAAACGTGAATATACATAGCGCAATATTTCCAAATGTCAAAAAAAGTAAAAGCCCTAATCATCTAGGGCTTTTAATGTATTCAGGTCTATGAGTTTTTAGCGTGCTTCAAAATACATAGTGATTTCGAAACCGATACGGATGTCTTGAAAAGCGGGTTTAGTCCACTGCATGGGATTGCTCCAAAAAATTATTATAGGACCATCGTTGAGATGAATGAAAGTAATTATCAATGGTATTATAAGCCGACCCTGAATGTCAATTTGTTAGATGTTAACTTTCAAACTCAACACACTCTAATATTTAGACTAAAAGCGATAAGTCACTCTACCGACTACATTTAAAGGCTCGCCATACGTTAATCCAAAAAAATTTTCGCCAGCAAGATATTTTTGGTTGAATAAATTGTTGACGTTAAGCTGTGCTTCTTATATCTAAGAAATGTACTCGGACTGCCTTATAACCATAAGCGTGTTTATCGTATCTACCGTGAGCTTGAATTAAACCTTAGAATAAAGCCTAAACGCCGTATTAAGCGAGCGAGACAAACCGCAAAAACTTGCTGTGCTCACTTGTATCAATCAAAGCTGGAGCATGGAATTTATGCACGATGCCTTAACTGATGGTCGTGCTATTAGACTGTTTAATGTCATTGATGATCATAACCGTGAAGCATTAACCATAGAGGCTGATTTCTCACTACCGGCTCAAAGAGTGATACGCAGTTTAAACCAGCTTATAGAGTACCGAGGTAAGCCTAATCAAATCAGGTGTGACAATGGCCCTGAATATATCAGCAATGATTTAAAGGATTGGGCAACTAAGCAAGGTATCGTTATCGAATACATTGAGCCTGGCAATCCTCAGCAAAACGCTTATGTTGAACGATTTAATAAGACAGTGCGTTATGATTAGCTTAATCAAGAACTGTTTGATAGTTTAGATCAAGTGCGGCACCAGGCTGAAGCTTGGCTGTATCACTATAATAACGAAAGACCCAATATGGGTAACGGTGGCTTTACGCCGATTCAGAAACTTAATATGGCAGCTTAGTTCTACTTATTTGGTGTTTTAAATTTGGGGGTATTTCCCTTGAATATTTGGAGGAATGGTTTTATCAATGTGCTTTTTATGCCATGATCGTAGGGTCTCAGGCGTGCAACCTATCTTTGGCGCTATGGCTTTGATGGCTGACCAAGTGGATGGGTAGTCGTCTTTAGCTTCAATTAGCATACGGACGGCGCGCTCTTTCATTTCAGGGATATAGTTTCGTGTTTTCATTGTCGTATTCTCTTGGAGCGTTGAGTCTCCGACAATCCCGGGGCGGTTCAATATTCAAGTCCTCACTAGGGTACTGTTATTACTATCTTAACATTCTATTAATTCATCGATCTTTAAAGTTCATAAAATCCAAGCTTCATAGAAGATAGTCAATACTAGGCCATCAATAACTCTACAGTGACCTCAAAATAATACTCATCTTTGATAGCAATATTTACTTTGCCTTTATGGGCATGAGCGATAGCCCGAACAATAGACAATCCTAGTCCTGTCCCTAAATGTTGACTGCTTGTCTTATCATGACGATAGAATCGTTCAAACAGCTTTTCAGCTTCACTCTGCTCTAGTGGTTTGTCTAAGCGATTAGTTAGGACGATTTTTAACAATCGTTGTTTTGCGGCTAGAGCCTCTTCTTTTGAACCATCAAGGCCGATGCCTGAGGTAATGATGGTAGCTGATACTGTGATAGTACTGGCACTAGCAGCGTAATAGATGGCATTTGACAGCAGATTAGCAAATAATCGCTGAAGCAAACCTTCATCACCTAATACTGTCACAAATTCACCCGATTTTTCAAAAGTGATCTCACGATCCTCGGCCAGCATTTCATAGTAGTCAACGAGCTTAGTAATTAAGCGCTCAGTATTTACATTACCAATTTGCGTGTCGCTTAAGCCTTTTTGAGTTTTTGCCAGCAGCAACATATTATTAATCATAGCCGATAGCTGCTCTAACGTGTCATGTTGATGATGTAGCTGCTCAATGTATTCATTGCCATCTCTTGGCTTATTCAACATGACTTGCGTTTGCGTACTAAGCGTCGCTATTGGGGTACGGAGTTCATGGGCAATATTATCTGAAAACCGAGACAAAGATTCAAAGTTACTCTCAAGTTTGACCATCATCGAATTATAAGATTGTGCTAGTGATCGTAGCTCTAAAGGCATATCACTGACGGTTATTCTTTCATCCAGTCTTTCAGGGTTAATTCTTTTCATTTTTTGTACGATAGTGGCTAAAGGTGCAAACCCCCAGTACACACTGAGTGCAGCTACTGACACCAGTAGTAAGGTGATCGCGAATAAAATCATACTAAGCTGACGATTAAAATGCATGAGATAGTGGTGATGGACATCGATGGGGAGGGCAATAAGTGCCAACAACTCTTGGTGTTCGATGATGATGGCTCGGTAATTTCTATTTTTTATCTCAACCGTGAATTGTTGATCACGATAGACTTGCCACAATTGTGGCAAGCTGAAATCTGAAGGTAGGTCGTTGGCAAAGCTGGTTGGATCGCTAGATAATAGCGCACCGTTTTTATTTGCGATGACAGTCTTTAAGTCATAATCACGCTGAGAAGAATGTAGATGATTGGCGCCAGTTAATGACTGAGATTTTGAAGCTGCTGCTGACTTTGTCTGAGCATCAACATTATTGATGCTTCTGCGCAGGTTAAAAGCTGCATGCGTGAGAATCTCAGAGTCCATTTGTTCAAAGTGCCCACTAACAGAACGTTGCACCCACGCATAAATAATCATTTGAGAGATAATCACGAATACAGTGAGTAGAAAAACGGTGCGCCACAGTAGAGGCAAGCGTCGATTATCTAATCGATGTTTCATATTAAATAGTGCCAGTGTCGTCAGATTGATTGCTATCAAGTGCTGTATCGATAGCCTCTAACCGGTAGCCCATCCCACGCACCGTATGAATCAGCTTTGCCTCATGGTCATCGTCTATCTTTATGCGCAGACGTCTTATCGCCACATCAATCACGTTCGTATCATTTTCAAAGTTCATATCCCATACTTGCGAGGCGATGACTGAGCGTGGAAGCACTTCACCTCGGCGCTCTAATAAAAACTGTAATAACGAGAACTCCTTTGCCGTAAGCTTAATAGGCTTCACTCCTCTATGCACCGTGCGCTTGGCAATGTCCATCTTGAGATCCGCTATTTGTATAATCGTACTTTGATAATCGGTTTGATTGGCACGTCGCAATAAGCTTTTTATTCTGACTACCAATTCTGCAAACGCAAACGGCTTGGTTAAATAATCATCGCCACCAATCTCAATCCCTTTTATCTTGTCACTCAAGTCATCTTTTGCCGTTAAAAATAGCACGGGAGTATGCTTACCTGCCGCTCGGTAATTACGCACCAGCTCAAAGCCACTAACATCCGGTAGCATGACATCCATCAGTATCACGCTAAACTCTTCTGTCATCAATGCGTGATAGCCATCTAGGCCTGTTAGATGATGATCCACAATAAACCCAGCTTCGGTTAAGCCCTTTTTTATATATTCGCCAAGTTTCAACTCATCTTCTACCAGCAGTACTTTCATTGTAATTCCTCAATACGGTCAAGATTGTCTAACGTTCTAACCAGCACAAGTGACAGCATTGATTGGTAGCTGACAAAGATGTCATGTGCTCGTAATCAAACTGTCAGTTTTATTTTGCTAATCTATATAAACGTTATATAGGTGCTCGTTTCCAATACCTAGCTACTATCCAATACTTAGCTACGATGAATTATTTTTATCGGTAATCAATGTAAACAACTTAAAAAAGAGGTTTTATATGAAAATTCACGGTTCATTCAAAAAAGTAGTATTGCTGTCGGTATCTGTACTTATCGGTACTACCACTGCCAATGCGCATACGACTGATCTAAGCACTTCAATCATCAATAACTGCGATGCTGTGACTGAGTTTGCAAAAAACTTGGATCATAACGATGCTCAGCTCTCAAATTCACAAATGAAAAGCTATATCGATGCGAGAGTGGCTTGTGAGATTGAACACAAAGATCAACATCTACAGTCTGAAAAATACTTCATCAACAAATATGGTAGCGATAAGTAACATCAGCTCTGATGTCATACTAAAGGATTACTGACAACATTAAAAACCATAAATAGTAAGATGACAGAATTGTAATCTTACCGTCATCTCTCTGTCAGAATCACTAAAGTATGCTTTAAAGTAACTTAATATCTTAAAGTCTTTTCGACTACATACCAAATCAAATAAGGATTTACCATGTCACTATTCAAATCAATGCAACTGCTCAAATCAATGTCACTGTCTAAATCGATCGTAGCAACAGCTATAGCATTGGTCGTTTCAACGTCAGCCTTGGCACACGATCCAAAGATGCATGCTGAAAAAGACCAAATGAATTGCGAAAAAATGGAAAAGCACATGCAGATGATGGGCAAAATGGATCATAGCAAAATGGATATGAACGATCCTGCTATGAAAGCCATGATGACTAACATGGACAAAATGAAAGCGATGTACCAGAAGCACTGTGTTGCTAGCAAAAGTGACTCTTAGACATTGATCTTATAGAAGTGGATCATAGAAATTTAATATTATTATTAGATGGTTTTGTCGAGCCGTAATTGGGTATTAATAAAATGGATTTTTAGGACAAACCTATGAAGTTTTTACTAGGAATACTGTTTACTGTCTTTGTCGCTATTGTGGGCATTTTTATGGTGGTGACCAGTGGTGTGATAAATGTCGGCGCTGATCAAGCCCATAGTCCGCTGGTTTACGATTTTTTAGAGACCGCTCGCAATCGTTCGATAGCAAATGCTAGTAAGGACATTGCAGTTCCAAACTTAGAAAAGACAGACATGATCAGCTCGGGCGGGGCAGACTACAAAGATATGTGTGCAGGCTGTCATTTGTCTCCTGAGGTAGAAAGCACTGATTTTAGTGCAAGTTTATATCCAAAGCCGCCCAGTTTTACCAATACTGAATTGGTTGAACGCTATAAAACAGAAGCAGGTGCTCAGCAAGCCTTTTGGGCCATTAAACATGGCATTATGGCGTCTGGCATGCCCGCTTGGGGCGCTACTCACGATGATGACAGGATATGGGCAATGGTCGCTTTTATTAGATCGTTACCTGACCTAAATGAAAACCAGTACACCATGCTAACGACTCGGTTAGACGATAGTATGTTGGATATGTCGTTTGATGGTGAGATGGATATGTCAGGTGATGGATCCGAAATGCAACATTGATTTTTTGTACAAAATGCAGTGCTCAATAGTGCTGCTTTTTGCGATTTGAGTTTTAAGCTTTGCTAGCACTATTTTGTCCAGTGCTATTTTATCCAGTGATGTGGCTTTAATTTTTATAATATTTAATCGTCAGACAGACGCTCGGGAGTGGTTTCATGAGACGCTATACTAATAGATTTATTAATGAACATAATCTGATATCTGGCCGTGTGCTCTCGGCGATCGTGGTATTGCCATTATCGTTAACGATTGCCGCTTGTAGTCAACCTAACTCCGCTGCTACTGACTCAGCACCAGCTACTGAGCCAACTATTGCTACGCACACGGAGCAACCAACAGCTGAAATGACACCTATCAGCGCTCCTTCAGATACACCATCAACTATCCTAAAAAAAATCTCAGCCACCGTCTACAAAGATGCTAATTGTGGCTGCTGCAAAGAATGGATCGGTTATGCCGAAGGTCATGGTCTAAACGCAACCGCACAGAATGTCGAAGACGTGTCCTTGTTCAAAGAGCGATACAGCGTACCGCAGCAAATGCGCTCATGCCATACCACCGTCACTACTGATGGCTACGTTTTCGAAGGTCATGTGCCTGCTAAGTATATGGCGCAGTTCCTAAAAAACCCGCCAAGTGATGCAATCGGACTTGCTGTACCGAGTATGCCAGTCGGTAGCCCAGGTATGGAATACCAAGATAAATTTATGCCCTATAAAGTGATGCAGCTTAACAAAGATGGCTCAACAGCTATTTATGCAACTATTGACACACCGCAGCAGCAAATCTAGCTTGGTTATCGTTTAAATAGCTTATAAAGCTCTATTAATAAGCGGCCAAAGGCATAGACTTAGCTGATAAATATAGACTCAACTCTCACTTTATGGATATAAATCAGGTGAATAATTATGAACAAAACTATGCTTAACCGCAGGCGTTTTTTGACAGGATCTTCTACCTTGTTAGGGGCATCCATGTTGTCCACCCTACCGTCTATTGCCAATAGTGCGCTCGGTAAAGGTCAACAAAACGTCGCCGTCAATAGTGACAAAGCCGACCATGTCGTACCCATCTTAACCGGTAATGAGTTTGACCTTTATGTCAGCAAAAAGCCGATTACCGTCAATGGCAAGTCGAGTATAGCGACACTGATTAATGACTCGCTACCAGCGCCAACGCTAAAGATGCAAGAGGGCGAGACTGTCACCATCCGTGTCCATAATCAGATGAATGAGTCGACCTCTATTCACTGGCATGGTCTGCTCGTACCTTTTGAGATGGATGGCGTACCAGGCATCAGCTTCGATGGTATTCCCGCGAACAGTACCTTTACTTATAAATTCAAACTTAAACAATCAGGCACCTATTGGTATCACTCACACAGTGGCTTTCAAGAACAAACCGGTATGCTGGGCGCTATTGTCATTGAGCCAAAAGGCCGTGAGCGTCACCCAGTCGCAGAAGACCATGTGATCGTGCTGAGTGATTGGACGCACCGCGATCCGCATAATTTGTTAAAGCTATTAAAGCAACGTGCTGACTTTGATAACTACCACTTGCCAGATTTCAAAAAGCTACTATCTGATATTGCCGCAACAGATTTAGAAGCCGCTTATGACAAGCGTAAAATGTGGAATCAGATGCGCATGATGCCAACGGATTTTACCGATCTATCTGGTGAAAAGACCTTTACGTACCTGATGAATGGTAAGACGACAGCCGCCAATTGGACGCAGTTAGTGAAAGCGGGACAGCCTGTTAAACTGCGCTTTATCAATGCCTCAGCACAAACCATCTTTGATGTGCGCATACCTAGTCTCAAAATGACTGTGGTGGCAACCGATGGTATCGACGTCGCACCAGTCCCGATTGATGATTTCCGCATTGGCGTGGCTGAGACCTATGATGTCATCGTCACGCCTACTCAAGATGCACATACGATATTTGCCCAAAATATCGATCGTTCAGGCTATGTCGCGACCACGCTTGCGACCAAAAAAGGTGCTCGTCCTGCGATACCTGCGATGGATCAGATCGAATGGCTGACCATGGCCGATATGATGGGTGCGATGGGTGATAAAGGCTACAAAGCAAAGCATGCCAAGACCGAATATGACTTTAAATCTGATATGCGTGTCGACAGTCCACGTATGAACCTTGATGATCCGGGTATCAACCTGCGCAATATCAATCGTGATGTGCTGAATTACAGTCAGCTGCGCTCTGTCGATGAGGCAATATTTGCGGAGCAGCGCAAGCCTACCCGAGAGATTGAGCTACATTTAACGGGTAACATGGAGCGTTATATTTGGGCTTTAGACGGGGTGATGTTTAAAGATGCGACGCCTGTCAATATTAAGCCGGGCGAGCGCGTGCGTATCACCTTAGTCAATGACACGATGATGAACCATCCTATGCATCTGCATGGAATGTGGAGTGACTTACGAACGCCATCCGGAGACTTTCAGGTACGTAAGCATACGATTGTGGTTCAGCCAGCGCAAAAGATTAGCTTTGATGTGACAGGAGAGGCTGGACGATGGGCTTGGCATTGCCATCTGCTATACCACATGGAAGCCGGCATGTTCAGAGAAGTTGCCGTCGTTTAACAAACTTTTGGATATGAGGCTTATTATGAAAACATCTAAGAAAAATCTGCCATTCATTGGTTTGTCATCGTTAGTTTTGTTCGCATCATCGCTTGCAACAGCTGCTGAAACGTCTCATATGGATCACAGCGGTATGGACATGTCTGGCATGGATCATAGCAGCATGGATATGTCTGGCATGGATCACAGCAGCATGGACATGTCTGGTATGGATCACAGCAGCATGGATATGTCTAGCATGGATCACAGCAGCATGGACATGTCTGATATGGATCATAGCAGTATGAACATGTCTGGCATGCAGGGTGGTGAACCACCAGCCGATGCTCGTAGTCCAGACTATTCAAATGGGGTTCCCTACGGGCAGTATGGTAAGCCAATGATGATGGGCAGCATGCCGTTATGGGGAGTGTCAGTAGACGACTTGGGCTATCAGTTTGATGACGATCAAATCAACTTCGAAGCGACGGGTTGGTACGGTACGGATAGTAATCGTATAAGGCTACGTACCGAAGGTAGTGCTCAGACCAAAGATGATAAAGAAATCGATAGCTTGAGCTCGCTCGCTTATTGGAAACCACTGAGTATCTTTTGGAACGGTGAGGCCGGTGTCGCTTACGATACTGAAAACGACAAATCTGCAGTGATGGCAGGTATTGTCGGTACCGCGCCGTATTTCATCGAAACGGACGCTAGGGCGTACTTATATACGGATGGTCAGATTCGTCTTGATTTGGGCGCAGAATACGAGTGGCGTTTGGATCAGCATTGGGTAGTTATACCGGAGGTGGGGTTGACTGCCTTTAGTAAAGATGACCATGATAATGACATTACCAAGGGCTTTAATGAGATGGAAACTGAGGTCAGGCTTACTTATGAGACATTCAGTCGCCAACTCGCGCCTTACATCGGTGTGAGTTATGAGACAGCGCTTGGCAAGGCTCGTGGTCAACGACGTCAACATAATGAATCGGTTGATAGCAGTAGTTTGACAACGGGGGTTAAATTCTGGTTTTAATATTATTAAAATAATAGGAGATATACTATGAATGCTTCAGATCAAAACAACATGAATCATCAACAGGGCATGAACCCTTATGTAAAGTTCACTCTGATGATCGTGACGTCTACGATTGTGATGTATATCATGATGTACTTCAATACCTACCAGTGGGATCACATTTACTTTAGTGAAACCAGGGCTTATATGGCGCTCTACATGGGTGCCGGTATGGCAGTCGTCATGTTGGCATTTATGACTAATATGTATAAGAAGACCAAGATTAACTTGATGATTTACGGTCTGAGCGTATTGATATTTGCTGTCGGCATTTGGGGCGTGAGATCGCAAGCAACGGTTAATCAAGTCGATTGGATGCAGGCCATGATACCGCATCACTCGATTGCTATTCTCACCAGTAGTCGTGCTGATATTGAAGATCCGCGTGTACAACAGCTTGCTGACGATATTATAAAAGCACAAAAGCGTGAAATTGATGAAATGAAGCAGTTGATTGATGAGCTGGAATAAAGGGTATTGATATCACTGTTTGAACCTTTACACATTGTCCTTAAGGAGTCGTTTTTATGAAACATGTGGCCAAGCAAGCGCATATCACAAGTAGTAAATACGACAAAGTGCCAGAAGGTTATAACGGTGCGGTCTATATTTGCCCAATGCATCCTAAAATCAGAGATGTTGAAGCTAGTGATTGCCCAATATGCGGTATGTTTCTTAAACCTGAAGATGAGGTTGCTGATTCAAACGATAACGATAACAATCATGCACATTGTCATGGAAGTGATACGGAAACTACCAGCACCGAAGTAAAATCTGTCAAAGGTGGCAAATACGACAAAGTGCCAGCTGATTATGATGGTACGGTCTATACTTGTCCTATGCATCCTGAAGTTAGAGATGTTGAAAACAGTGGCTGTCCTATTTGCGGCATGGCACTGGAGCCTGCAACGCTCACTATCGGTGAGGAAGACACTTCAGAGCTTGACGATATGCGCCGTCGTTTTTGGATCTGTACGGTACTTACTATTCCGCTATTTTTATATGCCATGAGCGATATGGTTGGAATAAGTTTAGACACTATTGGTCAGTATGATATCTCATCACAAGTCGCTCAGTGGGTACAATTGGCTTTAGCAACCCCAGTTGTTGTATGGGGTGCAGCGCCATTCTTTGTACGCGGTTGGCAGTCAATAAAAAGCCGCAATCTAAATATGTTTACCTTAATCGCCATAGGCATTGGCGCGGCCTATGGTTTTAGTATCGTAGCTACTTTCCTTCCCAGTATTTTCCCCGATAGCTTTAGAGACTCGGCTGGTCAGGTCGGTGTCTATTACGAAGCAGCCGCAGTTATCACCACTTTAGTCCTATTAGGACAAGTGTTAGAGCTGAAAGCCAGAAGTCAAACTTCAGGTGCGATTCGAGCATTACTTGAGTTAGCACCGCCAACAGCAAGACGCGTGGATGAAAACGATGCTGAGGTAGAAGTGCCTCTAGAAGAGGTCGTCAGTGGCGATAAGCTACGAGTCAAACCTGGTGAAAAACTCCCCGTAGATGGCACAGTCATTGAAGGTAGTAGTAATGTTGATGAATCGATGGTCACTGGTGAACCGCTTGCTATCTCTAAAGTGACAGGCGACTCTGTGACTGGAGGCACTGTAAATGGTACTGGTACCTTATTAATCGAAGCGGTCAATGTTGGTGATGACACGGTTTTGTCCAAAATCGTCAAAATGGTCGCCGAGGCTCAGCGTAGTCGTGCGCCAATACAAAAGATAGTCGATCAAGTAGCGGGTTGGTTTGTACCGATTGTTCTTATCTGTTCCGTCATCACCTTTATCGTTTGGGCGATCTTTGGTCCTGAACCAGCGATGACCTTTGCTTTAGTGAATGCTATCGCCGTATTGATCATAGCGTGTCCTTGTGCGCTTGGGCTTGCCACACCTATGTCCATTATGGTGGGGACGGGCCTAGGCGCCCAAAACGGCGTGCTTATCAAAAATGCTGAAGCGCTTGAGAGTATGGAGAAAGTCGACACCATCGTCGTTGATAAGACTGGCACATTGACCGCAGGTAAACCTGAGTTAACCGCAATCGATGCGATGGCAGGTCAAAATGAGGATGAACTGCTAGCATTAGTTGCCGCAGTAGAAAGTGCTAGCGAACATCCTTTAGCAGAAGCTATCGTTAGAGCTGCTGAGGACAAATCACTGACTATTCCCAAAGCCCATGACTTCAATTCAACGACTGGTGAAGGCGTGCAAGCTATCGTCAATGGCAAGCAAATCGCTATTGGCAACTCAAAACTGATGCAAAGCTTAAACAGTTTTGATAGTGAATTGTCGAGCAAAGCTGATATCCGCAGAAAAGACGGTGAAACGGTGATGTTTATTGCTATCGATGACAAAGCCGCGGGTCTGGTCTCAGTGGCTGATCCAATCAAGCCAAGCACTTCCGATGCTATAAAACTTCTACATGACGCAGGGCTAAAAGTAGTCATGCTAACGGGTGATAATGAAAAAACTGCTCAAGCAGTCGCTAATAGATTAGGCATTGATGAGGTACACGCTGATGTATCACCAGAAGATAAGAACCGCATTGTCAAAGAGATGCAAAACAGTGGCAGAATAGTGGCTATGGCAGGGGACGGGATTAATGATGCTCCTGCACTGGCGCAGGCTAATGTAGGTATTGCTATGGGTACAGGTACCGATGTGGCGATGGAAAGTGCAAGCGTCACTCTCGTTAAAGGAGATCTGATGGGTATTGCAAAAGCCCATAAGTTGAGCCACTCAACCATGCAAAACATTAGGCAGAACCTGTTTTTTGCCTTTATCTACAACACCATTGGAGTACCGATTGCTGCTGGTATTCTTTATCCTACTTTTGGACTGCTGCTTAGTCCTATGATAGCAGCGGCTGCGATGAGCTTATCGTCAGTATCAGTTATTGGCAATGCTCTAAGATTGCGTCGCTTAGATTTGTGATACTAACAGATTGCTAAGGCGCCGTTGTAGGCATTGGTTTTACGGAAATTTCAAAATAAGGAGGGCATTATGGGTAGTTTTTCTATTACGCATTGGCTAATTTTATTAGTGGTAGTGGTTGTCGTATTTGGTACTGCCAAGCTTAAAAATGCAGGTAAAGATTTGGGCGGTGCGGTAAAGGGATTTAAAGAAGCAGTCAAAGACGAAGAGGTTGAGATGTTACGAAAGAATTGAGGGCTAAAATATTAAAGTAGCATGCGATTGGTAAGTAGTGACTTAAATAGGTATGTAGGCATTTAGATGGAAGATATGAAAATAAGACCAGTTACCACTGGTGATTAGCTCAAACTCCGATATTAAGAAAGTCACCTAAATAATTTTAAAGATAATAAGTTTTTGGTAAGCTATAATATAGTAGAACCTCAATAAAATTGATACAGCATAGGAAACGCGCTCGATTAAATGCTACTTTTCTTGCTTGCTGTGACTGCGTCTCCAGAGGCTGCGAAAAATAGCGTTTAATCTTGCTATACCATTTTTATAATGGTTTCACTATATCAGCGGCTAGCGATGACTCTGCACTCAAGATTTTATCTCTTATATCACCAAAACTACAAAACAAGATTTATAGCGATTAACGATATCATTGGGCATATCTAGCTTGATTATAATGAGGAGCGATCAGCAAAGGACTGCTTTGCAGCGACGCAAGACAAGAGCTGTGCTCGTAGTGGGACTAGAATTAAAATAAGTGTGGCCTGACCTTTACCATCAGACTGCGTAAGCAAAATATTTATTCGCTTATTTGTATCAGTACCAGTAAAATGCGAGACTGTTTTCTACACGAGTTTATGAGTAACCAATGATACGTTTAACTGAAATTAAATTGCCATTAAATCATGCACCTGAAGATCTAACGACTGCTATAACGACAAAACTTAAAATTTCTGCTGAGCAAATGGCGTCATTTGTGATGTTTAAACGTGGTTATGATGCTCGTAATAAAAGAAATATCCAATTAATTTATACGCTAGACATCATACTGACCGACTCAGATTTGGCCAATGATTTACTGGTGCAATTTGAGTCAGACAACCATGTTAAACCAACGCCAGATACCAGCTACAAGTATGTAGGTGAAGCGCCAAAAGAGTTAACTGAGCGTCCTGTTGTTATTGGTTTTGGACCTTGTGGTTTATTAGCAGGACTTACTCTTGCTCAAATGGGTTTTAAACCTATTATCATTGAACGTGGTAATGAAGTAAGACAGCGCACCAAAGACACCTTTGGCTTTTGGCGTCAGCGTAAATTAAACACAGAATCAAACGTACAATTCGGTGAAGGCGGCGCGGGTACCTTCTCCGACGGTAAATTATATAGCCAAGTGAAAGATCCAAATCATTATGGCCGTAAAGTAATGACAGAATTTGTAAAAGCTGGCGCACCAGAGGAGATTTTATTTGTTAGTAAACCGCACATAGGCACTTATAAGTTAGTCAGCATGGTAGAAAAAATGCGTGCCCAGATCATAGAGCTTGGCGGTGAAATCCGTTTTGCTACTCGCGTAGACGACTTACATATAACTGACTCAAAAATAACTGGGGTAACGCTTAATAATGGCGAAACCTTAAAAACTAACCATGTTATTCTTGCTGTTGGTCATAGTGCCCGAGACACTTTTGAGATGATCCATGATAAAGGCGTGTATGTTGAAGCAAAACCTTTCTCAATTGGCTTTAGGATTGAACATAAGCAGTCAACCATAGATAAAGCACGCTTTGGCGACAATGCTGGAAACGAAATACTTGGCGCTGCGGATTACAAATTGGTTCATCACTGCAAAAACGGTCGTTCTGTTTATAGCTTCTGTATGTGTCCAGGCGGAACCGTTGTTGCCGCCGCATCAGAAGAAGGCCGTGTAGTCACTAACGGCATGAGCCAATATTCAAGAAACGAGCGCAACGCCAACAGTGCTATTGTTGTAGGTATCGACCCAGAGCGAGATTACCCAAATCACCCTCTTGCCGGTATCGACTTACAAAGACAACTAGAGACTTTAGCGTTTGAATTAGGCGGCAAAGACTACAGTGCACCAGCGCAAACCATTGGTGATTTCTTAAAAGGTAAACCAAATTCAGAATTAGGCGATGTAAAACCCTCCTACACACCGGGCATTACCTTAACCGACTTAAGCAAAGCACTACCAGACTTTGCCGTAGATGCCATACGGGAGGCCATTCCAGCATTCAATAAAAAAATACAAGGATTTTCATCTGATGACGGTTTGCTAACTGGCGTAGAAACCAGAACATCGTCACCAATAAGTATAAAACGCAATAAAGACTTTCAAAGCATTAATACCAAAGGCTTATTCCCTGCAGGCGAAGGCGCTGGCTACGCAGGTGGCATATTGTCAGCAGGGATTGATGGCATTAAAGTAGCCGAAGCTGTGGCGAAATCGATGTTGAATATAGAGTAAGAGTGGCTTTAGGCAAACCACAATATTAACCCTATTACCCAGATAAAAATATGTGATCGAAAAAGCCTTTCAAGCTATTAAGTATAAAGCTTGAAAGGCTTTTTTTATTTTGAAGATGGAGAATCATTCTCATGCTTTCAATAAGTTTGGACATCCTAAAAGCATGAGCTGATTAGGTTAATAAGCGATGCCGGATATTTTATGTTTTGACGATATGCTGTACGAAAATACATCGTAATTTATGCAATGTTATGATGCGATAAGAAATAAAAAAGCCTCATAACCAAAAGGTTATGAGGCTTTAAAATAAGCTAAAAATACAATGATTGGTGCGCCCACAGGGACTCGAACCCCGATCGATCGCTTAGGAGGCAACTGCTCTATCCTGTTGAGCTATAGGCGCATTATGGAGTGCCATTGTAGGAAAAAGCAGTCATAAAAGCAATCAACAAAAGACAAATAGAGACAATTTATCATTTATCTCCATTGCTAAGAGCATCAGCGACATCTACTGGATTATCGCCTGATGCTTTTTTTGCCCGTGATGTTGGTTGAAACAAGTCGTTTACGCTATTCTCATAACCATTAATATTATAATAATCGTATTTCTCTAAAATACCTTGGCCCGTACTTGAGAGTAAGAAGTTGCGAAAACTAACGGCAACCATACGGTCTGTCAAAATAACGCCTTCGAGTTCTTGCTTATCCTTCAAGGCATAATTAAAGGAGGTTAGTGTACGTGCCTCTTTATTATCGTTCTCGGCAGTTGCCTGTTCACTATTAGCATTTTCACTATCAGTATTTTCGCTATTGGTTTCATCCTCTGTAATAACTGTATTGGCGTTTGCCTTACTCTGGTTATCTTGGTGTTGAGACGCTGTCAGCTTTGCTTGTAGTTGCGCGAGACGTTCTGCCGATAGCCTATCATTTGCGATAATGACGTCTGTACTAAAAGCGGCGTCGCTGTCGTTGTTAGCATTGATATCATTATCTGATAAGGTTAAAAGTGTGTTTGGTGGCACATAGCTTGCTAACACTTGAATATGAGGATAACGAGATTCAAAACTGACAATGATATCGTCCAATGGCACTTGCAGGCTTTTTGCTGCACGGACATACAGGATGCTATCAGGCACAGCTTTGGCAGTCTTATCGCCTTTGGCAGCGGCAGATTCATTCTCACTTGCCATGATAGGTAGCGGATCTATACTTTTACGATTGTGGGTCCACAACCATGCAATCAGAGCGATAAAAATTGCTAGCAGCAATAAAATTAGCCCAGCCAGTAGCAGCTTGTAGTCTTTCATATATTACCGCTCTTTTATTAATGGATTCAGTTCAAAATTTACATAAGACACTATAGGTGATATATGGCTTGAGTCAAAGCTTTTGATCGAGTATTTCATTGGTTAACTCTGTCAACATCTCTGCAAACACATCTGTATTCACAAAAGAAGACATAGACGCTGGAGTTTTATTCTCAGTACGGTTATTACCGGGCGATGCAGGCTGGCTATCAATCGCTTTTGTATAAGCTATTGCTTGATGTGCAGCCAATGGCGACTGACCGATCATAAGCTTGTCTTTTAGCCATTTAAACCCATGCGCCTCCCACCACGCTTCAAAACGCGATAAGGTGCTACCACGCACTGCAACAGGCAAATCTAATGTACGTAATTTTTGTGCCAACACAGGATCGCTGATGGCTTGGTGAATGCTCAGATAAAGGGAGCTACTATCGTCAGTATAAGGACGTCTGTTTTGCCATGATTTATCATCGATTTTCATACGCGGTAATTGCCATAGCTCACCACGATAGTAAACAACGTATAAACGCTGTTTCGGATGAACAAAGACGGCATCAATAGGACGCAAAGGCATAATGTTAAATCATCTCGTGATAATGGATATTAGGTCTAGATAAGGTATAGAAAATAACTTAAAAGAGCGGCAATGTATATTTTATTATCATAATTATAAGCAGTGCCACAAAACGACATTAGATGTCGCAAGATAGTATAATGCTGATATCTATACTGGTAAACATCGAACATCAGTGGCACACTGACAGAGCATATACGTGGCTTATGAAAGCGTATTGTACATCATATAATGCTAGCAGAAATGCATTACAGTGACGACTGCCAAAGATGTATTGATGAGTATCAATTCGGGCTTCACTGCTACTTTCTGTGGCACTTTTATTACAAGTGTAGTGATTGACAGGTTAGCTGTAACCAACAGTAGCCCTCAGCGCTTACGCTTATTCTAATCAGATTATTATCTATGTTTACTATCATTCAGTCACATCGTACCGAAAATCTCGTTGACCAACTACTGGTGCAATATCAGTCAAAGAGTCAGAACATTTTTGAACCTTTTATTGTTATTGTACCGTCAATGGTATTGGGCGACTGGTTGGATAAAACCATTGCTAGCCGTGCTGGCATCAGTACATTGGTGCGTACCAA
Source organism: Psychrobacter sp. C 20.9 (assembly GCF_001921765.1). NCBI lineage: Bacteria > Pseudomonadati > Pseudomonadota > Gammaproteobacteria > Moraxellales > Moraxellaceae > Psychrobacter > Psychrobacter sp. C 20.9. Next base: position 58,483 of record NZ_MRYC01000011.1, read on the forward strand.
ATTTTGGGGTCAGTATCAGTGGACACTCATGCAGGATGTGCTAACTCGCCATAATGCTTATTTGTTAGAGGTTAATCCTGAAGCAGCAACCTTGAATGTACCTGAAGTTGCCGTGCTGTCGCCAACGGTGATGCAGTGGCGCCTGTTCGGCTACCTAACTTACTATCAAGCGTTGATTGTCAATGATGACACGCATCCTGTGAACCCATTGTTGGCATCTTTGATTGACGAGCCGCAAGAAGGGGTCAAGCAAGATAAGGCGCAACAAGACGCGCGCATTTGGCAGCTGGCAAGTGACTTGGCAAGGGTGTTTAACCGTTACTTGACTCATCGTGAGGATTGGCTGGCGCTATGGTCGGATAACAAGCCACTTGATGTAGACAAGCTAATCGCAGATAAAGATGCGTTGTCCCTACGTTTTGATCAGTATGCACGCGGTACGCCTGAGTGGCTAGTGGCGCACTATGTAGAGTTAGAGATTGCGCAGCGCTTTTTGTGGTCGCATTTATTTGCGGATGTACATCAGCACCGTGTGGCCATTGAGAATACTTTTTGGTCAGCCTTAGAAGATAACAAAGCAAATGAACGTGAGCAGTTGCCCAAAGTATTGCGTATTTTTACTATTCAGCAATTGCCACAGACTGAGCTTGATTTTTTGCAGCGCTTGTCGAAATATATGGACATCACGTTACTACACTACAATCCCTCAAAGTTATTTTGGGCAGATATTGTTGATAAAGCGTGGCTACAGCGTCAGCAGATTATTAATCCCCAAAGCGTGTTTTTACGTGATTACGGGCACAGTTTACTGTCGCGTTTAGGCAAACAGTCTCGTGATACTTTTGCTATGTTGGCCAATTTGTCAGGTAATGAGCAATACCAAGAGGCGCTGGTGGAGTGGCAAGATAACTTTAGTGATAGGTTTGATGATGAAACTGGTAGCGTCATCGATGGCAGTGCCAATAACAGTGATGACGATGATAGGTTGCAAGCAGCAGAAAACGGCCCAAGTTTATTGCGCCGTTTGCAAAACGATGTGTTGATGCTTGATGAGCAATCAACACAACAAGCGACAGCGGCAAAAGTCTCAGAGGCCGTCAGCAACCAAATAGCATTGGATTTTGAGCAAGAAACGTCATGGTACGACGATGAGGTACTAGAGAATAAGCGCTTTGAAAAAGACCGTTTTTGGGCTATCTCTTCTCAAGATAATAGCCTAAGCATTCATTCTTGTCATAATTTACAGCGCCAACTTGAAGTACTGCGCATTATGATTGGACGCTGGCTCAATGAGCCCATTAAAGCTGGTGAGAAAAAGCGCCATATATCAGACATTGTGGTGTTGCTACCTGATGTTGAGCGTCATCATGCGCTAATTAGCTCTATTTTCGTCAATGGTAGGGGACAAGATGGCCTGACCTTGCCTGCGAAGGTGACTGGTGTTGTCGATGCTGATATTCGCCAGTTATGGGAAGCGATTATTGGTTTCTATAAGCTGCTTGGCAGTCATAGCGCTCGTTTTGAAGCGGCTGAGGTGTTGGACTGGCTGATGCTGCCACCCTTATTTGAGAGTTTTGGGTTGACCCATGAGCAAATGAGCCGTGGTTGTGATTTGTTGGTGGAAGCTGGATTTATCCGCGGGTTTGACGAGCTGCATCTAAAGCAGACCCTAGACGTCAATGACTATGATTATCGCTTTAGCTTCGCACAAGCGTTAGACAGACTGACTTTGGGATTAATCATGCCAGAGGCGGGTCTGAGTGATTGTTTATACCCTTTGCATGAAGATGAATGGCCAAGTACGGCTGTACCTGAGATGAGCTTACCACTCGCGCAAGTGAGTCTAAATGACGCCATGATTGTAGAAGCGCTTTGCCGTATTTATACTGGCTTGGTGGCAAGGCGTGATGACCATACACAAAAAATGAAAGCGGAAGATTGGCTAGATCAGATTGAGACCCAAGTTATCCATCGATACTTTGGCGATGTCGATCAAACGCGTACGATGCGCGCTATCTATAATGCGATGAATGGCTTTAAATCGAGCTTACGTGCCAATCGTCATTATAGACAGTATTCTAGTGGTGATAGCAGTAGGGTAGAGGTGGAGCAAAGGCTGGCAGGGGTCGAGCAATTACCGCTCAAGCTGAGCTTTATGCTAGACAGTATCGAAGCTGAGCTTGAAAGCCAGCAAGTCAGTGCTGAGCCGACTGGTGTAATTACTTTTGGTCGATTTGGTGCACTACGGAACGTCCCTTTTGAGCTGGTGGTCATGCTTAATATGGATCTCTCTGAGTTTCCTGGGCGCGACCGAGACAACCGATATGATTTGATGAAAGCGACCAATTCACGGCGCGGTGATAGAGTCAGCGAGGATGATGATAATGGGGCGTTTTTGGATGCGCTACTATGTGCGCGTAGTGCATGCTGGATATTCTACAATGGTCAAAGCTTGACTGACACTCACGAGCATCTACCAGCGAATCCTGTGAGTGAGCTGCTACAGTTCTTACAAGGTGAGGTGCAGTGGCAGGTCAACTCGCTTGATACTTTGCCTGAAAGTATTGATTCAACGGCAGAAAGCCTTAAGCGTTATTTACCAAAGCTCATAAAGCAATGGCTGGTTACTGAGCATCCAGCACTACCTTTTCACAAGAGCTTGTTTGAAGCAGATATTGAAGAGGCTTCTGAGCAAAAGACTAACACGTCTAATACCAATATTGATCCAAGCAATACGTCTGATGATGTTAGCGATAGTAACCTTGATACTGCTGTAGCCGATGAGCTAGATAGGTTGCTAAATAAAGCCATGCGCAAAACCAAGCTGGCTCAGAAAAAACAATTTCCTCCAGCGCCGCTATGGCAGGCTGTGTTTGAGACACTACAGAAAAGAAGATCTAGCGAGCATCCACAACTGATTGGCTTACCCACAAAAACACAGTACGAAGCCATTGCTCAAATGCTGGGTCATCGCTTGGGTGGACTGGGGAACGTAAATCATCAAATCGTGTCTACATTAGCCAATATGCTGGGACTTGATACTTCTACTGCTGCTAATGATATGAGTGATAGGACTCAGGTGCTCACCCGAATGGTGCGTGATACCGTATTTAATATTGGCGAGATAGATATTGAGGGTATGCTGGTGTATCAAGTGCGCCATCCTGCCAAAGCGTTTTTACGGTCTCAAAAAGTGCATGTGGTACAAGGTGAGGAAGCGATGGCGCATCAAGAGCCTTTGTTTTTGGATCACCTGACAACTTATCAGATTAAAGATCATTTGATTAAAGGGCTGGCCGCCGATAAGCGTACTGACAATACGGTCCAGCAAGATAGCTCAACGTTGATGTATCAAAAAATTATACCAGCAGGGGTAGCGCGCCAAACCACGTTACCCAATCAACAACAACAATTACAGCAGCAGTGCCTAGAGTTTGAAGAGCAGTTGATCACTAATGGTTTCGGTGAGCGTGTTATGCCTAATGCAGGTAGAACAGAGGACATGCCAGATTTGCAGTTACTTACCCCCACCATAGAAAAACCCGTTGAATTGTCAGATTTGGCGGCTGTGCTCAGTCATGTGAATAACGACGCAAACAGCCAGATAGATACAGACGCATGGCTTAAAATTCTGCCAAAATCTATCAAAATAAAAGGCCTAGTGCCGCTGTTAACGCCAATGCTATCACCCACATCAGTACTATTAGATACCCATAATAAAAATGCTCATATTCAGGCAGGCATGACCTATGCCGAGCAATCACCTAAGCAATGGTTAAATATACTGCCTAATTCTGCCAGTCCAAAACATCTCCTTAAGTTTTGGTTGTCCCATCTATACTGGCAAGTAGCCAGATGCACCACGGCTGAGCAAGTGGCAGCAAATGATGGCGTGAGTATCTGGCGCTTTAATAAATCCAGCTCAAAAGTAGATGCCTACAAAAATGTCATCGCATTTAAACTAAGCCCAATCGTCTATGAAGATGCGGTACTGGAACTAATAAAGTGGGCGATTTTTGGCAATCTATCGGGTCAAACCCCCATCACATTACTGCCTGAGTATGCGCTCAATTATCTGGCTAAGTGCTCAAAATCGCAAGCAGATGATAATGAAAATAGCTGTTATTGGCCAAAACGAGCAGACTTCTCAGATTGGTTAAGACCTAATTATAACTCAGACACGGTATACGATACTTGCTCTCAGCATGCCATCTGGCAATATGTACTGCGTGACCAAGATGCCTTTAGAGCCTTATCAGCAGCGTTGACCACCTTGGCGCAACCACTGTATAGGCCGATGTTTATCGCATTAGATGGGTTAGACAATTAGCTATAGCAGTTGTTTTTAGTTTTCTTTTTATCCTCTAGATTTTATAGATAATAATTAAAAGTATGCGCTTATATGACAGATTTTACTGACACAACCGACATTATCGAACCTACTGTACAACCAAATTTATCTGACGATCATCCAGATGTTTCGGGTGACTCAGGGGCTATAGTTGAGGAAAAAGAAGAAATAACACCGGCGGTTGCGGTTGCATTAACGGGAAGGTATCTTATCGAAGCCTCAGCAGGTACAGGCAAAACGTGGACGCTGACAGGCATTGTGTTGCGTCTCCTGATTGAAGCGCGACGTGCGCCAGAGCAAATCATTGCCACCACCTTTACTCGAGCCGCCGCCGCCGAAATGCGTCAGCGCATCCACGACCGTCTGGTAGAGTTCTATCAGCTATTACAATGGGTCAATAATCTGAGTGCAGATACCAATAATAAAGACAACTTATATCCCAACCTATTGCAGGTACTGCCTGATAGTGGCGATAACAAGAATAACAAGGATAAGCCAACAAGCAACGACTCAAGTAACGAATCAAATGCTAAAACAGAGACTGATGAGTTTAATCAAGATATTGACCATGACCATAAACATGCTCAGCAGGTGGCTCGAGAAAAGCGCGCGCAAGTCAAAAAATATCGTGAAAAATGGTTGATAGAGCAAGCCAAACATGCACGCTTAGATACCATCATGCAAGATCCTGTGAACCTACACTTGGTCGGTTATTTGCTCGATCATGTGTATAGCTATCCGATGGCAGAGGCGATTCGGCGCACCGCATTAGTATTAACCACGTTGGATAAGCTGTTTGTCGGGACACTTGATAGCTTGGCGCAAAAGTGGTTGACCGAGTACAGTAGCGAGACGGGTCATCAGCAAGGTATGGCAATCATTGAAGACAGCAGTATCGAGCAGATCACCGATAGTATCATTCACGATGAGCTGCGTCAGTTTCAAAGCCGTTTGTATCATGAGCAGCCCAAACTGTATGCGCTTATGGATCAGCAAGGTAAGCTGACTGCAGTAGGGGATCATAAAAACTTTGTTTCTCGCTCGCTGAATTTTATTTCTGCGCCGATTGATGAGATTGTGATGAGTGACTTTTCACTCGAGGGTTACGAGCGGCTTATAAATACTATTATTGAACGCCGCGATGAGCTTGATATTTTCTTCAAACCTGACGGCGAGTATTATGAAGTTCCAAAAGGACAGCTGCAAAACAATAGAGATTCGTGGCCTAAAATTATTCAAGCATTAGAAGATTTTGGTCCAGCTGCTTATAGGTTTATATCAGACTCGAAAAATTATACGGGAAAGTTGATTGAAGCTTTTCAGAAGACTGATGATATAGGAAAGCAATTCTATAAGCCAAAGGATGGTGAAAGAGTTAATTTAATATTTAACGAGCTGCAAGTCGTTCGTGATTTTAAACGATACATCGAACAAAGCAAAAAGTTGGATGAATACATAATCACTGTCCTAGCCAACCTTAACCGCCATATCGTGCTTGCGGTACGCAATAGACTGCCAGTGATTTTAGAGGAGCGAGGGGAGACCACCTTTAGTCTGCAAATGGTACGCTTAAACCAAGCACTAACGGGTCGGCAAGGCGATAAGCTAGCACGTTATATACGTCACCATTACCCCATTGCATTAATTGATGAGTCGCAAGATATCAATGGCGAGCAGGCCATTATGATCGAGAGCATTTATTTGCCAAAGCGTAAACGCAAACAGTCGGATAATGACAAGCAATCCACCACCAAAAAATCCAGCCATGAGTTTTTGCTACTGGTTGGTGATCCGAAGCAGGCGATCTATGGGTTCCGTGGCGGTGACGTGACCAACTATAATTATATGAAAGGGCAGTTTGACAAAAGTACCATTTGGACGCTCAATACCAACCGTCGCTCAAATGCAGGGGTGATTCATGCACTAAACTGCTGGTTTGGTATGCCGACAGCAACGACTGCTGAAAACAAGCTGGCACAGTTGGGCAGTGATATTTATTACCAGCATACGAGAGCTAGGAAAGAAAAAGAAGGTGAGGAAGCCAAGAGCAAACTATCTTGGTTTAGAGATTCAGACGCAAAAGATAGTAGCTTGGTGACAGACGTGCTCTCTGCTCAGCCAGTGAGTGTATTGCACCTGCCTAATGGTAAAGATGGTGAGCTTGATTATGATGAGTATGAAATCACCGCTCGTCATATTGCTAGCTTGCTCAGCAGTGGTCAAACATTAAACGATCAGCCGATTCAGCCCAGTGATATCGGGGTGCTGGCACGAACCAAAAAAGATTTAAAGCAGGTTGAGGATGAGCTGGTCAAACTGGGCGTACCAACCTTGACTACCAGTGATGTCAGTATCTTCGAGACGATTATGGCAGAAGATATCGCAGCGCTACTTAGTGCCATGCTATACCCGTATCGTCATGACATGATTAATCGGGTTTTGACCAGCCATCTATATGGCCTAAGTATTAAAGATATCAAAGCGATGATGACGGATCATGAATCAGGTGTGGCTGAGAGTGACGATAGACTTAATAGTATCAACTCAAATAATAGCGATGTTCAAAATAGAGAACATAAAAAGAGCTATCAAGATTTTATTACTTATCTAAAAGAAGGTGCACAGCGTTGGCAGCATTTTGGTGTTTTGTCGGCGCTACACTATTTATTGGATAAAAGCCCCATACAGTCACAAGGCGTTTGGCAAGCACTGGCCGCTCATCCAGAAGGTGATCGACATATCGTGGATTTACGTCATGTGATGGACGTGTTGGCGCAGTATGGCCTAAGTATGGGTGAGCATGAGCTATTAGCTTGGTTTAGACAGCACATAGAGGCTGCTCCCAATAGTGATTGGGCGAAGCAATATCCGCTACCCACAGAGTCTGGCGTGCAGCTCATGACCATTCATAAATCAAAAGGGCTTGAGTTTCCGATAGTCTATGTACTGGGTATGGGAGATGCCAGTAGGAAATCAGGTAATAATGAGAAGTATGGTCTATATTTATATAACGTCCAGAAAGCGCCTTCAGCGTTAGTGCAGCAATCAGCAGAGGATCAATTTATAGGTAATCAGCGCCGCTTCTCACCATTGCAAGGCTCTGCTACGGTAGAGGACTATTATACTGATATCGAAACAAAAGAAGGCTTTGATGAGCTGCGCCGACTTGGTTATGTGGCATTTACGCGGGCTAGCGAACAACTTTATGTGGTGTTGCGAGACCCTAATGACACAAGAGATATGAAGCGCAAACCAGTATTTTATTGGTTTGACTCTCCAGAATCAAAGTTTGAATTACCTGATAGGCTAAAAGGCACGATAGGTATGCTTAGAGGGCATAATATTAATGAGTTCTACAATAGCAATTATGCTAAGACAGTAACGTCAACAGATACCAAACTTACCATAGAGCCCACGACACAAGTGATTGAGTACGTTCCTTTTTCTGATGTTATGAAAACGAGTTATTTTTATGGTTGGGCTAAGACCAGCTTTACGGCATTGGCTCGTCAGCTAGACGAATCAACGCAAGCAATGGCTGTTGTAGATGAGCGTATTGATGATGCGATAGATATTGATATGGCAGACGCTGCAATGTCGTTAGAACCTTATCCTAATAGTAGCCTTGATAGTAATACGTCTCTCGAAAAAATTGATGAGATAAGTCTCAAGTCAGAAGAGGATATTCGCTTTACCTTTATAAAAGGTGCTAATGCAGGTACGTTTTTACATGAGATATTTGAAAAAATCGATTTCACTAATAAATCCCAGTGGTCTGGGGTGATCGATAGAGCGGTAAGTAGTTATCAATTACCGCTGGTGTACAGCAGTGCTGAACATCAAAGCCGTAGAGCACAAGGCAACCGAGAAGAGAGTTCTGTCTCATTTAACGCTGATGCAATAGACACAACGAAGCATGAGGCATTGATTACTTGGGTTGAAGAAGTGTTGCGTACTCCGCTATTGGCCTCCAATCAACCCTTATATGCTTTGGATACAAATCAGCGATTTGCCGAATTAGAATTCAATATGGGATTGTCAGAGCGCTTTAAAGCAGAAGATATCAGTCAGTTATTTCAACAGTATCTACCTGATGAGACAGACAAACATGTCAATCTTGTGCCGCAAAATAGAACGCACTTGTATCGTTACTTACGTGGTGAGATTGATTTGGTTTATGAGTATGCTGGCAAGTACTATGTGGTCGATTATAAGAGTAATTTTTTAGGAAATAGCCTAAGCGATTACAATGAAAATACACTTAAAAAAATCATGTCCAAAGCAGGGTATTGGCTACAGGCAGCAATTTACCAAGTAGCATTGCATCGATTCCTTTCGATGAGAATTGCTGATTATGTAGGCAATGAGTCTAGGTATTTAGGGGCGGTAGAATATGTCTTTCTAAGAGGGGTATACAGCCCCGACGCTCAAGCAACTGCTACCGTATCACAAGAGGCTATTAAAACGAGCGAATCACCACATAACGGCCGTTATGGACTCGTGACGTGGGATATACCAATCGAATTTATCAAAGGTTTAGATACGCTATTTGGTGTACCTGATTAGTAAGCTTATATAGCGAATATTATTAATCAAAGATTCTAAAAAGATCAAACAAATCAAAACAGAGATAAATATATCATGAGCAATAATAATAAAAACAGTGCAGTAATTGGATGGCAAGAAAGCTGGGCCAGTAATATCAGTGATTATATTTTGCTACGCCGTGAGCAAACGCGTATAGCGTACGACGCAACGTATGCAAAAGCGAATAATGAGAGCAAACAAGCCGATAAGAAAGAAGACGATTATTTATTTAACGCATTGTTCATGATGTTAGCGACGCATTTGGAAGAGGGCCATACCGTACTGACCATTGAGTCCTCTGAGAATGAAGAGGTATTGCAAGGTGAAATCAATAATGAGTCGGTCACATTATACACTTGGCAGCAAAAGTTATTAGAGATGCTAGCAATGCCAATCTTTGCGCTCATAGATACCAAATCAAATACTCAACCAGAAGATCAATCTACCGCCGAAACGTCGATATTTACATTGCTAAGCACATTATTTGATAAGCGGAATCAGCTATGGACACAGTTGGCGCTGAGTAATCATGAAAAGGACATGCTAACCAAGCGTTTTGATACAATTGCCAAGGTATTTCAGCTACTAAAAAATACCGATTTTAATTTTTTCATGAATCTAGTTAATAAGCATGCTTTGTTTGCTGAGGTTAAGGCTAACACTAATAATAACAATAAAGAAAATAGCCTAAGCAATAATAACCAACCTATCATTTACGACATAACTAACAGCCAAAATTCAAAAGAATCTATTACTTTTTGGCTACATCGCGCATGGCAGGCCGAATTTAATTTGGCAAAAAATATTAACAATATCTTGAATCAAAAAGTAAAGCCTTTACCAATAACAATACCTGAAAGTCTTCACGAAAATCAAATAAAAGCAATTAATGTCGCTAATAACAACGCGTTTAGTATCATTACCGGTGGTCCAGGGACAGGTAAAACATACACCGTTGCTCAGTTAGTTATTGCACTGCAACAAGCGACAGAGAGTGGAGGGGAGGGTTCTGAAAATATTAGATTTAGTACGGATAGTGCGAGTCTAGCACTAGCGGCGCCTACTGGTAAGGCTGCACAGCGTATGCAGGAGTCATTACAGGCTGCTTTGGATACAGCGGGCATTGATTTGCAGCTGCAAGAAGCCAAAACCATTCACCGTTTGCTAGGTATTGGGCTGACGGGCAGACCTCGTTACAATGCCGATAATCCACTTGGCGAAGATATTATCATTGTTGATGAAGCGTCGATGCTAGGGGTTGAGTTGGCTAATTACTTGGTGAGTGCAGTGAAACCAGGCGCAAGGCTCATACTGTTAGGTGATGCTAACCAGTTGGCAGCAGTCGATGCAGGGGCGGTATTGGCGGATTTATGCCGCATACCATTGCTACAATCCATTCATGCAGAGCTGACTGAGAGTCGCCGATTTGGCGCGGACTCAGGTATTGGCAAGCTGGCTATCCAAATCAATAGAGCAGAGACAAATCTTCAAACTATTTGGCAATTATTAAGGCAAGACGATGCCTTGAGTTTCCAATACGTTAATACGTTGCAAGTAGACTCTGTACCAAGCAATCAGATAAAAAATAGCCTAAGCAATAAAAAAAATATCTCAAAGATCTCCCAAAATTATCAACCATATATGAAAAGAGTTAAAAATTTGCCAAGAAATCCAGTAGAAAAATCTATGCCAGAATCAATAAAAAGCACTATTGCATCATTGATGGAAATATTTAGTGAGTTCAGAGTATTAACCGCTGGTCACAATGGTGAGTGGGGCGATCATTACATTAATAATTATCTCACCCAATGGCATCTCACTGAACTAAAGCTCCCGCTGGGTCAAAACGCATGGTTCCACGGTCGCCCTATTATGATTTTGCAGAATAACTATGAATTGGGGTTATTTAATGGTGATATTGGTTTTTGCTTACAGACATCAGATGACAAAAGTCGATTGGAAGTGTTTTTTGAAAATAAGACCCAAGGGATTGCGGTCAATCTACTCAACGAGGAGGTAGTTGCTACTGCGTACGCTATGACGATTCATAAGTCGCAGGGATCTGAATTTGATCATGTCGCAATTACGTTTGATGATAGTCATGCAAGATTATTAAGCAAGGAGCTTATTTATACAGCGGTGACTCGTGCCAAAAAACAAGTGACTATATACAGTACAAAACACGCTTTTGAGAAAGCTGTCCAAACACCGACCGAAAGACATACCGGTTTGTCTCTACAGTTTGAGTACTTATGATTATCATTCTGAGCATAAAAAAAGCATCCAAATTGGATGCTTTTTTTGAACTTAGATATTGTTAGTCACTTAGAGGTAAGACTTAAACCTTATCTTCTTTGATAGCATAGATACCTGGCAGGTGACGCAAGTAACCATGGAAGTCCATACCACAGCCATAGACATAACGATCTGCGACATTAATACCGACGAAATCAACATCAAAATCGGCAACTTTGCGGTCATGCTGCTTGTTTAGCAGCACACAAGACTCGAGAGATAATGGTTTTTCTTTATTTAGCTCTTCGACAACAGCCTTTAGAGTGATGCCTTCATCAAAAATATCATCAATCAACAAGACATGCTCGCCCTCGATACTCACATCAGGCTTGAATTTCCAATCAAGATCGCTAGTACCTTCATTATCACGATAGCGTGTCGCATGGATATAATGCATACGATGATAGAATGTCAGATGCGTCAATAATTGACCAGCTGGAATTAATCCACCGTTCATAACAACCATCACAATTGGGTTCAAACCAGCGTAGTGTAGGTTAAGCTGAGCGGCCAAGCGCTCATAAGCGGCAGCAACTTCAATGCTGCTGATCAGGCACTCTGAGTTACGTAATGTTTTTTCGATTTCTTGATTGCTGATTTGGGTCATCGGGCGCACCTTTGGTGAAAAATGCCAAGTATTTTAACAAGTTTTGGTAAGTTTTCCCAATGTTATATAACCATTTGTCAAAATTTAGCAATTACTCTGGTTTTTCAATGATAAATGGACGGTAATAATTTGCCAAACGATTGAGCGAGTCATTTGGTAGATCAGGTAGTAGCTTGTTAAGCGCCATATTCATTCCTTTATCAATCGCAGATTTGGCAACTGGCACTGATTTGCGTTTGATCATACCTAATTTTAACGTTTCAGCGTAGCGGCTGACGAAGTGGGTTAATGTCGCATCATTCATGGTTTCGAGCGCTGTTTTAAACTTGGCTCTATCTACGTGCTCTGGTGTGATAGCAGCAAAGCCTTCAACGATAGTTCTAGCATCTGCTTCTGACAATTTAAAGCCAATACGTTTTACGCCTTCATTATCAATAAAAGTTGCCTGATCTTTTAGAAAGTGAAAGCTTGGCAGCACTTCTTCGTTACTTTCTTTACCAAGTAAGATATTAAGCAGGGTATCGGTTGAGCGCTCTATCATGGTGACGATTTTACGCATCGCGGCTTGGCGCTCAGGGTTGGGAATAATCTCTACCAAACCGACTAACAAATTGTCCGTTAGATCACGAGCTGTCTGATGAGTGAGCGCGTCTCGGTAAGGGTAATAATCTACTTGCTCATTTGAAGCAACGACTTGTTCGGCCTCGCTGATTAATACTTTTAATTTATCTGAAGGTACGAATCCAAAATAATGTGCCATTGTGCTTCCTTTATTTGTTGTTTTTCATGTCTCACTTGCGTTACATTTGTCGTGAAATCGGTTACCATTTAACCAGAATTTGAAACAAAGACTCACCACGCTATATGCTACTTAGTGACGCACCATCATTGTGTAATGCAAAAATTTATTGGCTAATACTCATTTCACATGATTTTTACAATTTATTCGGTGACGGGTCAGGTTATATGAATGACTCGCTGCACACTAATTTAGCATATTTTTTATATTTTGATTTAAAAAGCTTGAACTTATAAGACTACCTACTACTTGTCTAGGGAGAGATAAGATGAATAGTGCTATTGTACTGATATTCGGCGTTGCTGCTATGCTTTGTGGCTACGTGTTTTACTCAAAATTCATTGCTACCAAAATTTTAGCATTGGATGACAGTCGTCCCACGCCAGCGCATACGATGAAAGATGGGGTCGATTACGTTCCTACCAATAAATATGTACTATGGGGGCACCATTTTACCTCGGTGGCAGGCGCTGCACCGATTATTGGTCCCGCAATTGCGGTTATTTGGGGCTGGGTACCTGCTATCATTTGGGTGGTGCTCGGTACGATTTTTATGGCTGGTGTACATGATATGTCGGCCATTTGGGCAAGTATGCGCAATAGGGGGCAGTCAATTGGCTCTATTGCGGGTACGGTCATGGGCACACGTGTCCGCAGTTTGATGATGGTTGTGATTTTCTTATTACTATTGATGGTCAATGCGGTGTTTGGTGTTGCTATCGCTAATATGATGATCAAAACGCCATCTGCTGTACTGCCTGTTTGGGGCGCCTTGGTGGTTGCCTTTATCATCGGTCAATGTATTTATCGCTACAAGATGAATTTGGTTTGGGTATCTATTCTCGGGGTAAGCGCTTTATATGGGCTGATCTATCTTGGCCCTATGTTCCCGATTGTGTTACCTGAGACCGTGATGGGCTTACCTGATAACGCTGTATGGATTCTTATTTTATTCGCCTATGCGGCGATTGCTTCGTTGTTGCCCGTATGGATGCTGCTTCAACCTCGTGATTATATTAATGGTTTGCAGTTATTTGTCGGTTTGATTTTATTATACGCAGCTATCTTTATCGGCACGCCAAATATTGTCGCGCCAGCAATAAACACAGCACTGCCAGTTGGCACGCCATCACTAATGCCGCTGTTGTTTGTGACGATTGCTTGTGGGGCGATATCAGGATTCCACGGATTGGTTGCGACAGGGACGACGTCTAAGCAGATTGATAAAGAGGAAGACGCGCGTTTCGTTGGTTATTTTGGTGCGCTAGGTGAAGGTATGCTGGCACTCGGCGCAATTCTAGCAGCAACCGCAGGTTTTGCTACCCTTGGTGATTGGCAAGCGGTCTATCAAAAATTTGGCGACGGTTCTATCGGTGCCTTCATTGATGGTGGTGCGACCATATTAAATGCGGGTGTTGGCATCGACATGGTACTGTCACAGACGATGCTTACGGTCATGGCTGCCTTGTTTGCAGGTACCACTATGGATACTGGTGTACGCCTGCAACGCTATATTTTCCAAGAGTTCGGTGAGTTTTATAACCTGCCAGTCCTCAATAAAAGCGTGGTCGCAACATTGCTTGCTGTCGGCAGCTGCTTGCTATTAGCATTCGGCGCGGGCGGTATTGATGGTGCTGGTGGTATGATTATCTGGCCACTATTTGGTACGACTAACCAGCTAATGGCGGCGTTAACACTAATGATCGTAACGGTTATCTTGTTACGTAAAGGCAAACCAGTTTGGTACACTTTAGCGCCATTGTCGTTCTTGCTAGTCATGACGGTATTTGCACTACTTATTCAGCTTAAAACTTTCTTCACTGATGGCAATTGGCTGCTGATCATTATGGATATCATTATCTTGATAGCAACCATCTTAGTAACGTTTGAGAGTCTGTCTGTATTACGCAAAGAATGGTCGATACACAAAGGCAAAAGCGGTGACATTTAAACGCTAAACCATATTAAATATTTATCAACTCAAAAACGCTAGCAGCAATTGCTGGCGTTTTTTGTATCACATAGGCATGATAGGCAATAAGAAATAAGTAGGGTATAAGCGAATTATGGAAAATAAAAACACATCAAATGATATAGAAAACGCCCAACCACCAGAGAGTACTCAACCATGGTGGCAACGATTTGTGGCTGGGTTGAATGAGTTTTATCATGCACCTTATCGCCAAACGATGGCACGTGCTGCCCGTGATGAAGAAGATTTCTTTATGCTGCTGATGTTTGCTGAAAGCTTAGGCATTGATAATCCTGCCAGCTTTTATACCTTAGAGTTACAGCCGTTATTTTTAGAAAACTTTCACGAATGGCACACGCGCATGGGTATGGATAGATGCCCATTTGACCATGTTGGCTGCTGCTAATCGTTTATTTATGATTGAAAAATAAAAATAATATAAGAAATGAGATGAAAATATGGCATTACATCCTCTACATACATTAGTAGAACAACTAAAAGCACAGCCAATTATATTTATCGGCGGTAAGGGCGGTGTGGGGAAAACCACCACTGCCGCCGCACTTGCCAGCTATTACGCAAGCCAGCAGCAAAAGACGCTGATTGTCTCAACCGATCCAGCACATAGTTTGGGCGACGTGTTGGATACACAGCTTAATAACGCAAAAACAGCAATATCACCTTATTTAGATGCCATTGAGTTAAATCCTGATGTAATCGTTGACGAGCATTTTTCTCAAGTTGAGCGTACGATTAAATCCTATGCCAATCCAGATATGATGCCCAAAATTCGTGAGCATCTGAGGCTATCAAAATCAGCACCCGGCGCCCAAGAAGCAGCGATGCTCGAATCCATGTGCCAGCATTTAGTCGAAGCGGCAGATGCAGGCTATGAGCATATTATCTTCGATACTGCACCGACAGGGCATACGCTACGGTTGCTAGTACTACCAGAAATGATGGGTGCATGGACAGATGGACTGCTTGCTCAGCAACGACGGCAAGCCAAGCTACGCTCAGTAGCGACGCATTTGGACAGTCACAATCAAAAAAGCAGTCAAACGGATAGCGCTCAAAAGAACCATGTGGCCAATCCGTTTGCCGCAAAAAAGCCTGATCGCTGGGAGCAAGCGGTATCCGTGCTAGAAAAGCGCAAGCATTTGTTTCGCCAAGCAGGACTGCTGCTGCATGATCGTACACAAACAGCAATTGTGTTGGTTATGACGGCTGACGTGTTGCCGTTGGCTGAGACCAAACGGGCTATCGAACAGCTAGAGGACAGCAAGCTCACGCCCGCAGCAATCGTCATTAATCAGTTGATATCAACAACGCAGTCGGATGAGTTTTGGCGCCGCCGTGCTGAGCGTCAGCAGGATTTACTGCAAGATATTGAAAACAATTTTTCTAAATATCCGCTGTATCCAATTTATCTGCAGCAAACAGACGTACGTGGCACAGAGGCATTGAGTGCGTTGTTAAATGATAGCAACTCATGACTCACGCTTGTAGGACTGTAATTTGCCCGACAGCGACCATGCCATATCTGCACGAAGTAGTTGCGCCTGTTCAGACTTACCACTGCTAAGCGATGACCATTGCGGTTTGCCGCGAGCCTTTTTTAGCTCACTGGGTAATTTATTCGCAGGCCATACGGTGATTGGATTATTGTCTTCATCGGCATTGTCATTGCTATTATTATGGTAACTGCCATCATTTGACGATGTCTCAAGGCTGCTTTTCTCGCCTTTATATAATAGCTGGGTGGCATCAGTCGCAGCATGGCCGCGATGGCGTAGGGCAGTGAGTAAGTCGATCGCTCGCGTTGCTAGCAATGTCAACGTCGCAGGATCGATATATAAGCGTTTTACCCCAGTGAGCCTATCGGCAATACTACTGGTGTTAGATAGTAACCCGCCTGCGATACCACCTATCGCTGCACCCAAACCCAATGTCGTACCTAGCGCTGCTGCATCAATACCCAAGCCTAACAGCGCACCCGCTGCTGCGCCAGAAGTGGTACGGATACCATAGCTCTTGAGTAACTCAGGATCAAATGGATCTTGCTGATAGGCTTGTAATTCAAGCGGGGTGGCTGCAACGGCATTATCATAGAATTTATACAAATTAAGTAAATTGTGCTGCATTGCACGCTCACTTTGCCTCACCGCTTCTTGCATTTGCGCTAAGACAGGCATCGGGTCATCATCTTCATTAATCTCGCGTACAAAAGAAGCGACATTCAATAAAAAGTCAGCAATAATAATATTGGCCTCATCATACAACTGCGCCCAATCTTCAGTCCGGCGCTGCATCAATTGCTCAAGCATCTCAGAATGAGTGAGCATGGTCGCTAAGTTCTGCCAAAGATGCATCTCATCTTCAAATTCAAAAGCGACGGAATCAAAACGTGTGGAGATATGTAGATTACGTCTTGCCAGCATGGTTTGCCAATCATCAATATTGGCATCCTGACTGTCGGTAAAGTTAAAGACAGGCATCACCGGAATGGCAGCCCACGATAAAATCGCTAGCTCATCTTTATACTTGCCCAATACCGGCTCACGCGCATCTACCACATAAATGGCCATATCACTTGCCAACAGCTGACGAATCACTTTTGCTTCTTGGCTATAATCATAGCTGTCTAGAACACCGCTATCTGCACCTTGAGCGATATCTGATGCCAAAAACTGCTGCAATCGCTCAATACCATCACGGCGACTGGCGGTGTTGTCCTCCAACCAGTCCATGAGTCCTGAAGCGTCCTCTAGGCCAGGGGTATCATATAGTACGACCAAGTCTTCACCGGTTTGGCTGTCTGTGAGTTTGGCTTGCTCCACATGACGCGTGGTGGCCGCCTCATTTTTGACTTCACCAAAATAGACATCACGCAGTAACGTGCGCAATATGGAGGTCTTACCGGTATTGGTGTGTCCCACGACCGCCAATTTTAGCGCCTCACCACTGGCGATGGTTTTTTTTGTCACATTTGTGGTGGCTGGCGGTACTGATTCAGTTGATATGGATTGATTATCATGAGTCACTTTCGAATGAGCGGCCGGTGATTGCGAGGTGTCAGAGTTATTATTTGAGTCGCTGGGCAACGCCTTGTCTGCAAAAAGACCTGTAGGCGTGTGATGCTCGTAATTTTCTTTTTTATTGTCATTATTCATAGTCGCGTCTTATTGTTATTGATGATCAAACTTTAGCCATTTATTGTAAAACAAATCTGGTGGCAGGTTGGTTCTGGATGCGTAGTGTCCATATCGTAAACTGTATTTTATGTATCCATGATACGCTATGAGATTGCTGTAGGTGGTCGCAGCAGTACCTTGATTTTTTTCTTAATGCCCTTGGCACGAAAAAACCGCTGCCACATTCGGTAAAACACCCCAAATATCAGACCAATAATATTATCGTGACTGGTCTCACCAACAGCCCCATATTTGACGGGATTATTGACCGCGTCTTCTTCTACATAAGTGCCAAACCAGCGATCAAAAATAATAAGAACGCCGCCATAATTTTGGTCAATATATTCACTATTGGTAGCATGATGAGCGCGGTGATTGGATGGGGTGTCAAAGATATACTCAACCCATTTTGGAAATTTCCCCACCGTCTCGGTATGGATAAAGAACTGATAAATCAAATCTAACGCATAAAAGAAAAATACCCAGACAGGATGCACACCCAATATCATCAGCGGGACGAAAAATAACCACCAACCTGTCACCGAGTACAGCAGGCTTTGGCGCATGGCGGTGGATAGATTCATCTTATCATCTGAATGGTGCACAACATGCGCTGACCAAAACCAATTCATGCGGTGTGAGGCACGGTGAAACCAGTAATAGCTGAACTCAACCGCGACAAATATGGGTATGGCTGTCAGCAATGTCACCTCAATAGTGAATAGTCGGTATTGATATAGCCACAGGCAAATAGGCAGCACAATAAGTGCTTGGACCATCAATTCAAATCCGAGATAAGAGCCGCCCAAGCTAAAATTGGTCATCGCACGGCGCCAGCTAAAGCTTTCATTTTTCCCACGCTTAGACTGATAAAACCACTCTGCCAAAAACAATAAGAAAAATGGACCACCAGCCAGCGGTAACAGCCATTCTTGCCAGTGAGCAGGTAAGATACTTGCCAGCATTGGCTGCCATGACTCTGGTGCAGCGGTTAAGATACTTTGGTTTAACGCCTCTTTGTAATTATCCAATATCTGACCATACTCACCTGATGTTAAGAGGGTGTTGTCTGTTGACATATTTGGCTCCTAGCCACTATAAAACATCCTTGTTACCCAAGAGATAACTATTTTCTATATTACTGGTTTATTTTGTCCCTTTTATAAAAATAATTATTATTAAGTATCGCATTCAAAAACTTTAAGAATCAATATCTACCAAGCCAATTTTTCGCGCAGAGAGCGCTGTCTGCCACTGCTGATAGCGAACGGCTTGTTTATTTACTGGTTCATCATCCGTACGAGCGTCAGTCAAGCCAGCAGAAGGGGTGGTATCACTAAGCAGCTGTACAATAAGACCATCTTTTGCATGAGCAGCGATTTGATCAAGTTTGCGTAGCGTACCGCGGTCAGGCAGTGCTTTGCTATGGATACCTAATAGGACTTGTACAGGGTGCTCGTCTAAGTAGTGTTTGAGCCGTGCCATATCCTCACGGTCATCGACGATACCAAAATCCTCAACCTCACTTGATTGTTGAAAACCATGATGACTGCCATCAAGCCCTGACTGCCACCATTTATCCTGATTTGAAGGATATTCAAGCAAGGCGACCAGTTTCTTGCCTGCACTCACCGCCGCTTTGGGCGCGACAGGTGCGGGTGCTTCCGTAAAGTCATCTGCATCAACCACCTGACGCTGCCAAAAATTTATGATCTTTTGGTAATACGGTTGTTTGATGTCTAAGCGCATCTTTTTGCGGCGGAACATCAAGGCACAAAATACCCACGCTATCGCACGCGGGACAATACCGTACATCAGCAAGCTACCGACTAGCAATCCTGCCCACTGCCGCGCCACAGACAATGGCATCGCTTCTGTGACCAGCCTGCTTTGTGCAATCGCTGTACTATCTGGCACATCAAAACCAACCATGCCTGGTAGCCAGCCGAGTATTTGCGTTAAGCTCACCAGCGCCTGATCAGAGAGTAGGGTCGACTCCCAGCTAAAGCTATACTGACGCACAATCAATAAAAATATAATCGCAAGCAGCATGCCAGTCAACGTCGCAAGCCATAACTGATGGCTAAACCGGCCCAAATACCAGCGCATACCGCTATGCTGTAATTGGCGCTCATACAGATCGACGGCCGCCTTGGTCACATCGTCTTTACCGCGTATGAGATAGCTGGGACTGGCAAACCAACTGGGCGCTTGCTGGTCTCGATTGATAAGTGTCATGACCAACCAGCCACCAAGCATAATAGTATGAAAACCAAGCAAGCAAACCAATACATAAAAGAAGTTCACCACATTGGACTGCAATAGCGTGAACAGTCCTAAAAATCCCGAGATGCACCACACCACACTCATGACGATCATGATGCCTTTTATGCGGCCATCTATTTTGCCCAGTACCCGCGCAAGCGCCCCATTGCTATCGATGCGTGAGGCCCGTCGATGCAGCTTTTGAATAGGTGTGCCATCCTCACTCTGTAGCTTTTCCGTGATCAGTAACGGGTCAGTGGCAAAGACGTGCTGATCAGTCTCTAAGGCACGTACCAGCTCGGTCAGTTGGTCTTGGGGTGATAGCATAAGGCGCTGATATCCGTATAAGAACGTCAATATAAGTAATGGAAAGCAAAAAATGCGGGTTTAATCGCTAAAAAGTATTGTAGCGTATATAGAATGAGAATAATGTCTATTATTTTTATCATAGCAAACGCTTATAAAATCAGCCAAAATGAATCTATCAAGGTTTGTAAAAAAGGACGCTTCTAGATGAATAATAAAATCTATCTGATCATCGGTGGCACAGGCGGTATCGGTCAGGCCATGGTCAAGCAGCTGGTACAAGAGTCAGTTGCCGATCAAACTGACGGCGCATCTGCTAAAAAACATAGTACACAAGTATTCGCCACTTATCATCGCAATGAGCCGAACTTTGAAGCAGAAAATCTACACTGGTTACCCATGAATATCAGTGACGAAGAAAGTATCCAAAAAGCGGCCGACACCATCAAGCAGACAGTGGGTCATGTCGATTGGGTAATCAACTGCGTGGGACTATTACATACCAAGACTGCGCAGCCAGAAAAGGCCTTGAGGCAGATTGAAACGGCGTTTTTTTTACAGAACATGCAAATCAATGCACTAGCAAGCTTGCTGATAGCCAAGCATATCAAACCGTTGCTCGCCAAAGCTGAACGCAGCGCTGAGCATCCAGCTATTTTTGCGACCATATCAGCTCGTGTCGGTAGTATCACGGACAATCAACTTGGCGGCTGGTATAGTTATAGAATGAGCAAGGCGGCGCTCAATATGGGGATGAAAAACTTGAGTATCGAATGGGGCCGATCACTCAAAGAGGTGTGCGTAGTCGTTATGCAACCGGGAACCGTGAATACCCAACTGTCCGCGCCGTTTCAAGGCAATGTCGCTGAAGGACATCTATTCTCGCCAGCGTATAGCGCCGAGTGTTTATTGGAAGTGCTATCAGGGATGACGGCTGCCCAATCAGGCAGTTTTGTCGATTGGGCAGGAGAGTCGATACCTTGGTAATGATACAAATGATAGGGTGGTTTAGGATGGCTATCCTGTTAAAACACTAATAAGCCATAAATAAGTCCATAAACTCATTCACTGGCGTTTGCTCCAATTTTTCTTGATCGTCACACAGCTCAATGATTTGCTGACACCGACTGTCGATAAAGCGAGTAGCCAAGCTGGCTCGGAACTTAGCCTCAAGTATAGGAATGCCCTCGGCACGGCGGCGTTTATGACCGATAGGATACTCGATGGCGACTTTTTCTGTGCTACTGCCATCTTTGAAGAATATTTGAATGGCATTGGCAATAGAGCGCTTACTGGGGTCATGGTAATCTTTTGAATACTGAGCGTCTTCTTCTACCACCATTTTTTCGCGTAGCTCATCGATTGATAAATGCTCTTCATGATAGTCATCCTCGTAGTTCTCCGCCATCAAATCGCCTGTCAATAGTGGCACAGCCACCATATATTGTAAGCAGTGATCCCGATCAGCTGGGTTAGCAAGCGCGCCTTCTTTTGAGATGATGCGAATCGCTGAATCATGCGTGGTTAGGACAATTTTTTCGATCTCATCAATTCGACCTCTCACATGTGGATGCAAAATAACCGCCGCTTCACAAGCAGTCTGCGCATGAAATTCAGCGGGAAAGCTGATTTTAAATAAGATGTTTTCCATCACATAACTGCCAAAGTCACGCTGAAAGGTAAATCGACGCTCGTCTTCGGGTTTGGTCGCAAGATCCTTATTGGTATGGCTAAACAGCACATCATAAAACCCCCATTGCGGTGCAGTTAGTGCGCCAGGGACACCCATTTCACCACGTGCAGTGATATCTACCAGACGTACCGCACGGCTGGTTGCATCACCTGCCGCCCATGATTTTCGGCTGCCCGCGTTGGGTGCATGACGATAGGTACGTAGTGCCTGACCATCGACAATGGCTTGTGAGATGGCGGCCATGATGCGCTCGCGTGGCAGCTGATAGAGTTTGGCGACGACCGCAGTTGAGGCTAATTTTACCAAAAACACATGATCAAGACCCACGCGGTTGAATGAGTTTTCGAGTGCCATGACGCCTTGAATTTCATGCGCCATGATCATCGCCTCGAGCACGGCCCTCATGGTTAGAGGTGCTTGCCTTTGGCCGATATTTTTTTGACTGATATAGTCGGCGACCGCCAAGATGCCGCCCAAGTTATCAGACGGATGACCCCACTCAGCAGCGAGCCACGTATCATTATAGTCAAGCCAGCGTACCATACAGCCGATGTCAAAAGCGGCTTTGATGGGGTCTAGTCTATAGGAGGTGCCAGGGACGCGAGCGCCATGCGGCGTTATTTGATCAGGGCAATCAGGCCCCAAGTGCTTGGTACACTCAGGGAAGCGCAGTGCCAGTAGTCCGCAGCCGATGGTATCCATGAGACAGTGGCGTGCAGTACGCCATGCATCAGTGGGATTTGGTGACTCGTTATCTATGGAATAATTGAGCACATAATCGGCGATTTTTTGGATTTCATCGTCATATTCTGGACGGATATTGCTCTCTACCGTTGCCTCATTTGTATTTGAATGGGCTGTATCTGAATTGGTATTTGACATGGTTGTTTCCTCTTCCTTGAGTGTGCTAACTTTTCGCTTTTTTGACCCATGCTCGCAGTCATCCTTTTAAAGCGGTTATCATTCAAAAGTAGCATACTCAATATGGAACAACCAGACTGAATTGTGTTAAGAAGTAAAACTTTGTAGGCCGTTTAAATCATCAAATAGAGCAGACCTAAAATAAACAGCGCTGCTATAATAAACAGCAGGAAGCTTAAAACTTTGGTCGTGGTTGACGCAGTATCCACACTTTCTTTTCTTACTTTGTTTTTCTTAGCAACGTATAGCACCATCTTCACGTGCTCAATATTATCTTCAAGATAATGCTCACCTTCAGGTACAAAACCCAAAGACTCATAAAAACTAAGCAGGTAAGCCTGTGCCGAGATAATAATCGGACGTTTTTTACCGTATTTTTTGCGGCAATGAGCAATAGCCTGAGTCATTATTTGACGTGCTAGGCCGTCACCTCTGTGCTCTGATAACACAAGCACTCTACCGATGGCAGGCATGGCAGTGTGGTTGATCTTGATCGTAGGGTCGGCGACCGATAGATTGGATTTTAGTTTATTGAATTCAGGCGGAACAATGCGGCAATAGCCCACTAACGCTGCGTTTTGATGAGCAATCAAATGCAAGCAATCAAAATCGACTTCATCCATATCTTGATAAGCACAGTTTTGTTCGACGACAAAAACCTGCGAGCGTGCTTTTAGGATATGGTAAAGGTCAACTGAGGTCAGCTCATCAAAGGTTTTGATAGAAAATTCACAATTCATAATGGGCAAGCTTCTGGCAATAGGCGGTAAAATAGGGGCATTATAACGATTTAGGCAGTCATTAACCATTCCTAACCCTTTAGGGTCTGACTGATTTTGTCTAAATTTAAGCTATCAGACATGGCACTAAATATCTCAAAGTATTTGCCGCGTTGGGCATAGAGCGCCTCGTGTGTGCCTGTTTCGACGACTTGGCCGTTTTCTATCACCACCAAATCATCGGCATCAATGATTTGAGCGATATTGTGCGAAACCATGATGACGGTACGATCTTTTTTGATCAGATCAAGGCTTTTTTTGACCTGTTGACTGGCGATAGCATCGAGACTGGCGGTCGGCTCGTCCAAAAACACAATCGGCGGATCTTTTAAAAACATCCTTGCCAGCGCGATACGCTGCTGCTGCCCACCTGATAACGACTTGGCAGTACTTTCGTAGCCATCAGCTAACCCCATAATTTGATCGTGTATCGAAGCTTTTTTTGCCGATACAATGATGTCATCAATGCTAGCATTCATATTCCCATAACGGATGTTTTCACTGATCGTGCCCGAAAATATATGATTGCTCTGTAGTACTAGGCCGATGCGCTGGCGCAACTCGTGGGTATCACAGTCAGCCAAATCACGCCCGTCTAGGCATATCGACCCTGCGTCTGGCGCATAGAACTTGACCAATAGATTGATAATCGTGCTCTTGCCAGCGCCAGAGAGGCCAACCAGCGCCGTGATACGGTTGGGCTTGATGGTAAAGCTAACATCTTTGAGCGCTTGCGTCCCATTCGGATAAGTAAAGTCGACATGTTTAAGCTCGATATGACCTTTTAAGTTGTCGCTACTGATACCAGCGATGCTCTCGACTTGGCTGTCATCTTCTAAAATATCAAAAAAACCTTCGGCATAGGTCAATGCATTATTTATCTGGTCGTAGATGCGGTGCAGCTGTCGAATAGGGGCGGCGACATTTTGAAACAGCATGACATGAAACAAAATCATACCAATGGTCATCTCACCTTGTAGGACAAAATAAGCGGTGAGCAAGATAATAACTACCACACCAATCTGCTCGATAAAGGTTTTGATGGCATCATACACAAACCCAATACTGCGAATACGCAGCTGATTATCGGTCATTTCCTTTTGAATGGCTAAGTGCTTTTCTGCTTCTATCGACTCACGGACAAAGGATTTCACCACGCTGATCGAATTGATCAAAGATATTACCAAACCGCTTTTGGCTTCTCTATAGCCACGCATCTGCCGACGAAACCCTTGTAGGCGCTGCGCTTGTTTTTGACTGATAAAAAAGTAAATGGGAATGATAATAAGACCGACCAAGCCTATCCAAAAATTGGTCGAAAACATAATGATAAGCGCCACGATCGCATTGGCAAACAGCGGTAGCATATCGATAAAGAAGTTTTGCACTAAACTGGTTAAGCTGCTGACGCCATAATCGATACGGGTTTGCAACTTGCCACTGTCGTTTTCGCTACTGGTATAAAATGCCATCCGATAGGTCAAGATGCGCTCAATGATTTTTTGCGATAAATCACGTGATAGATTGATACGAATCTTTTCGCCGAAGAAGCGTTGCCCAAACGAGATGAATATCGATAATATCTCTTTGGTTAAGAGTACCGCACTGATAATGGTCAGCATGCGCACGCCAGCTTCCCAAGGCTCAGCGAGGGTAGCGATTTCGGTCAAGGTATCAACGGCATAGCGCAGCACAAAGGCATTAACTTGCGCGGTAAAGGAGCCTAGAGCAGTCAGCGCTAAGGTGGCGATGATAAGCAAGCGATAAGGCTTAGCAAATACCGCCAGTTTTTTGAGGATATCCCACAGCAGGGCTCGCCGTTCTTTCTTTTCGACGGGAGGTTTTTTGTCTAATTGTACGCGGCGGGGTTGGGGAGATGTCGGCATTTTTTCATTTTACCAAAGCTATTATTTCTTTGGACCTTTCAAGGTATTTATTTTATTTGCTAGCATGTTCAGCTCATCATCTTTTGAGCTATATATCTTTAACAGTAAATCTTCGACTAACTCATAAGCATCCATAGCATCATCATCAGTTATGCTGTCACCAGAATGACTTCCAGCATTCCCCAACCACTTTAATGCAAAAAACTTAGTTTTTAAGCTCTCATGCTTTTTTGGTAGCTTTTCAATTCTTCTATGCAAATTATTTATCTTCTCAACACCTTGGTTTGTAAGGATTTCTTCGATAGATACTCTTACTAGATTGGCCGCTGCGGAAGGAGAGGTAAAAAATAATTCAAATGATTTGTTTAACAATTTTTTGATATTATCAGGAGTGTCTTCTGGAATAGTGATTAATTTGAGGTTTGGATAGAAAAATAAAGGTTTGTAATAAGTATAATACTCATTAGGCTGACTAAAATCATCGTAATCAATATCTACGCCTGCATGCCCAGTACAAGCAACAATCTCACCACATTTATCATTGATGCATTTAAACATACAATTAAAAGTTATTTGCACGTCCTGAAATTCAGAATATTCATTACGTTGATATATTTTTGAATCAACTGTTTCAACCGATTTTAAGGTATCCTTATTTAGTCGCAACAACCCTTTATTACAGCGGGGGCACAAATAGTCAGGTACATACTCTTCTGTGAAGGTGTTTTTATACAAATCTCTTTCCATTTATTAACCCCTAATTAAAAAGCATCTGCTGGCACAAAAACTTCACCGACCATGATACGCCTTGCTGAGCGGCTCATCGACACTTTTTTGGCTTGCCAGCGTCCATCGACCAGTTCGGTTTTTCCACCGACAAGTAACGTCCCTGATGGATGACCAAAACGTACCTCTGACAAGTCGCCACCACCAGCAGCTTTGTTAACAAGCGTGCCTTGCGTGGTTGCTGCTGCAGCAATAGCGACTGCTGCTGTCCCCATCATGGCGTGATGCAATTGCCCCATACTCATGGCACGGACGACTAGATCAATCTCTTCTGCATCGACCGATTTACCACTAGAGGCGCTATAGCTCTGTGCTGCACCAACCCAAGCGAGTTTGGGAATATGCTGACTGGTTTGCGCCTCACTCTCATCTTTAAACAATCCCATCGCCACACCGCCTGTGGCACGGATTTTTTCAAGCTTGGTAAGTAGCTCACTATCACTATTGATGTCGCCTTGTAGCTCAGTACCCGTAAAGCCCAAATCTTCTGCGTTCATAAAGATGGTTGGGATGCCTGCGCTAATGAAGGTCGCTTTGATGCTATCAGCATTTAGACCGCAGCCTGATACATCGAAATCATCGACCAAATTGCCCGTCGGGAACATGTCGCTGGTGGCATCAACAGGGTCGATAAACTCAATTTTGACTTCAGCTGCTGGGAAGGTGACACCGTCTAATTCAAAATCACCTGTCTCTTGAACCTGTACTTTGTCATTTGCATCTTTATAGACTGGCACATGGGCAATAATGGTTTTACCAATATTTTCTTGCCAGATACGCACTTCACAAATCCCGCTTTCAGCATTGTCATCGATACTATTAGCAATTTTGTCGGCATCAACTAGACCCATATTAATGGCACAGGCACCGACGGCTGCAGTTAAGTTACCACAGTTACCCGCCCAATCAATCATTGGCTTTGCAATATTGACCTGCCCGAACAGATAGTTCACGTCATGATCTGGTCTGTCAGAGGCCGATAAAATAACCGTTTTTGATGTGCTAGAGCTGCCATTGCCGAGACCGTCAATTTGCTTACCGTAAGGATCAGGGCTACCGATGACACGTAATAGGAAGTTATCCCGCGCAGAGCCTGCGACTTGGCAACGCTCAGGTAAATCAGATAATTTAAAGAAAGTGCCTTTTGAGGTGCCGCCGCGCATATAGGTGGCAGGGATGGGGATTTGCGGGGCGAAAGAAGCTTTTGATTGAGAGTTGGTTTGGGTCACTGTATTGAGTCCTTTTTATATTGTTATAAGATTGGGTATGGCGTCATCAGCAAGTAAACACGAACGACTAAGAACGCTCATTAATAATGATAGCGACAAGAGATAATCGTCAGATAGTTATCATCGACGGCATATACCAATCGATTGGCGTCATCGATGCGTCTTGACCAAAATCCAGATAGGTTTTCTTTTAAAGGTTCAGGTTTACCAATCCCTTCAAACGGATTACGCTTACAGTCGGTGATGAGTTTATTAATACGCTTGAGTGTTTTTTTGTCTTGCGTTTGCCAGTACAGGTAGTCTTTCCACGCAGCGTCTGTCCATGCTAGTTGCTCACTCATTGTTAGACCCTTTGGATTGATTAAAGCCTTTGAGTTCAAGCACTCTCAATATCGCTATCCGTGTGCTCATTGTTATCGCTGCGACCGTCACTTTTATCACTATTTTCTGCCGTATCAATTAACTCACGCGTCACGGTCTTGCCAGCTTTATATTGGGCAATAGAGTCCGCTAAGTGCGCCGCATTGGCAGGGGATTTTAGCAGATAGACGGTTTCCATCAGGCTATTGTAGTAATCAAGTGACATCACAACGGCATCATCAGCGTCACGGCGGGTTACGATAGTGGCATTGGCATCATCGTTTACCGTATCTAGGACAGATTTTAGATGCTTTCTGGCTTCTGAAAAACTAACGACTCTCATGGTTTACTCCTTTCATAATACGCTTCATGAATTGTACAATATATAGTACATATTACGCCATTGGTTAAGCAAACTCAATATTTAGCTGCTATCTAGTACTTAGGAGTAAGTAACAAAACTCAGTGTATAGAACGCAAAAGCAAATAAAAGCCGATGTCATATAAGGCTATACAACATCGGCGTCTTCAGAAGAGTTGGTTAATCAGAACAAATGACACTTAGACAATATCCAGCGTACCTTCGATAAACTCTTTAGCAAAGCGTTGTAGCATACCGCCAGCATTGTACATTTTTACTTCATCAGCCGTATCTAAGCGGCAGATAATAGGCGTCTCAGTGGTACTACCATCGGTACGATGGATTACTAGAGTCATCAACCCGCCAGCCGAGACTTCACCTGTGACATCAAAGGTTTCCGTGCCATCGATATTTAGCGTATGACGAGTCACGCCTTCCTCGAACTGTAGCGGCAGCGCGCCCATGCCCACTAAGTTTTGACGATGAATACGCTCAAAGTCTTCAGCGACAACCGCTTCCACACCAGCGAGACGGACGCCTTTGGCCGCCCAGTCACGGCTTGAGCCTTGACCATAGCCATCACCTGCGATGATGATCAGCGGCTGCTCACGGTTCATGTAGGTTTCAATCGCTTCCCACATGCGCATGACTTGACCTTCTGGCTCAACACGCGCCAGTGAGCCTTGGATAACTTCACCATCTTCATCGCGTACCATCTCGTTCAATAGTTTAGGGTTGGCAAAGGTGGCACGTTGCGCGGTTAAATGGTCGCCGCGATGGGTCGCATATGAGTTATAGTCTTCGGCAGGCAAGCCCATAGTGTCCAAATACTCGCCAGCTGCTGATGAACCAAGAATAGCATTTGATGGCGACATATGATCGGTTGTGATGTTATCACCTAATACGGCAAGCGGACGCATACCTTTTAGTTTGTTCATCGCTGCCATTTGACCTTCCCAATACGGCGGACGGCGAATATACGTGGTCATTTCACGCCAGTCGTACAATGGGCTTAACGCTTTGCCCGTATCTTTTTTGGCCTCATCAAACATGGGGATATATACGGCATTAAACTGCTCAGGCTTAACAGCCGACGCAACAATGGCATCCACTTCTTCGTCATCAAACCAGATGTCTTTTAGATAGACATCATTGCCGTCTTGGTCTTTACCCAACGAGTCTTTTTCAATATCAAAACGGATGTTACCAGCGATGGCATAAGCGATAACCAGTGGCGGCGATGCCAAAAATGCTTGCTTGGCATACGGATGGATACGACCGTCAAAGTTACGGTTACCAGATAGCACTGCCGTAGTGAACAAATCATTGTCGATGATTTCTTGCTCGATGTCAGGGTCAAGTGCACCGCTCATGCCGTTACATGTCGTACAGGCAAAGCCTACTACATCAAAACCGATTTCTTGTAGCTCTGGCATTAGACCTGCTTCTTCTAAATACATTTTGACCGTTTTTGAGCCGGGTGCGAGTGAGGACTTAACCCACGGTTTACGCAATAGTCCCTTGGCATTCGCGTTACGGGCAACTAAGCCTGCAGCTACCATATTTCGTGGATTTGAGGTATTGGTACAGCTGGTAATCGCCGCGATAATCACTGCGCCATCTGGCATGAGACCATCTTTTGGTTCAGGGAGTTTTTGATCAGGCGCGTGGGCGATGCCTTTGGCCACCAAATCATCAGTAGATACACGCGCATGGGGACGCGACGGGCCTGCCATGTTACGACCGACTGATGACAAATCAAACTCAAGGACGCGTGCGTATTCGGCTTTTTCCATGCCGTCAGCCCATAGACCTGTCTGCTTAGCATACTGCTCAACCAGTTTAATCTGTTTTTCAGAACGACCCGTCAGACGCAGATAGTCAATGGTTTGCTCATCGATATAGAACATCGCAGCAGTGGCGCCATATTCAGGCGTCATATTGGAGATAGAGGCGCGGTCACCAACACTTAGCTGACGGGCACCGTCACCAAAGAATTCAATATAGGTAGAGACCACACCTGCATCACGTAAAAATTCCGTCATCGCCAGTACGAGATCCGTACCAGTAATGCCTTTTTGCAGTTTGCCTGTTAATTTGACCCCCACATAATCAGGTAGGCGCATATAAGAGGGGTTACCTAGCATGACGCTTTCGGCTTCTAGACCGCCCACACCGATTGAGATCACACCTAGGGCATCGACCATCGGCGTGTGACTATCCGTACCGACCAACGTATCGGCAAACGCGACTTCTTCACCCGCTTTATTGTGTACGACTTGTACAACAGGTGACATTTTCTCTAAGTTAATCTGATGCATGATGCCGTTACCAGGCGGTACGACGTTGACATTGTCAAAGGCATACTGGCACCAGTTGATGAAGTGAAAACGGTCATCGTTGCGGCGCTCTTCAATCGCACGGTTTTTCTCAAAGGCGTCGTCTTCGAAGCCTGCGTGCTCAACGGCCAATGAATGGTCAACAATAAGCTGAGTGGGCACGATAGGGTTTACCTTGGACGGATCACCGCCTTGCTCAGCGATGGCATCACGCAAACCTGCCAAATCCACAAACGCGGTTTGACCCAAGATGTCATGACACACCACGCGGGCAGGATACCAAGGAAAGTCAAGGTCTTGCTTGCCTTCGATGTGCTGCTTGAGTGCAGCGGTCAAGTCCTCTGGCGGACAACGGCGGACAAGGTTTTCGCACAATACTTTGGAGCAAAAGGGCAGTTTGTCATACGCGCCAGCCTCAATGCTGTCAACGGCTTCACGCGCGTCAAAATAATACAAGTCAGTATCTGGTAGCGGCTTTTTAAAGTCGTCATTCATAGGTTGTACGAGGGTGTTGTCCATAAGTCACCTTTGGCGGTTGGCTGGTTGGAATGGGAAATTGGTTTGTAGTATGAGGATTAGAAGTTTAGACATTAATCTTCATACCCTAGTCCCCCTAAATATGAAGGGATCATGCTCAGCATTTTTATTCGCTCTTGTTCTTTGCTTGTTAAATGGCGTGACACATATGGAAATATCTGTATTAAAAATTCTTTAAAGTTTTCAAATGCCTCATCAGAATGAGTCTTACCGTTACGCTGTTCATTTAAAGTAGCAAAAATCCACCTAATAAAAATTGTCGGCATTATCACATCAGAAATATCTTCCCATCCAGATTCAACAGCATCATTATTGTATTGACTAATTTTATACTTTAATTCGTTATCGCAACTACCTTTACAAACCCAATGTATATACTCATAATGTTCTTTTTCTTCTATAAAATCCGTCCTTTCTTTAGAGTAGAAAACGACTATGCCTTCGTAATTGTTTTTTACTAAAAGCTCTTTTTTACAAATCTCACATTTTAAAGTAGAGTCATTAATGAAAAGTCTTGCTGGTTCAGGATTTTCTACTTTCCAGCTTAATAGAGATTTAGGAAAGTATCTTTCTGCTAGTTCTATGCCTCTTGAAGTATGAAGCAACTGGTTCTCTATTTTCTCTTTATCAAATATTTGATACTCGATTAAGTTTCTCAAACCTTTCAAACTATTTGATAAGCCAGAGCTGGCGAGTGTAGAGTAAAAACCAATGAAGCCATGGCAACTATTGGCATCAACTCTATCTCTAATATTGTTATCATCTGAAAAAGTTACTGAATTTCCGCTAAAAGCTTTATGTTTACAGCTGACTAGCCAACGAATAACAGTTTCACCTCCAACTCCAGTTCTTCGTTCTTCAACAACTAAGTCCACACCTCCGTCAGCACCTCTGTCAGGGTCCGTAATAACGTGATAGCCCATAAACTCTAAGAAGTCTCGAGCAAAAAGCTCAAAAGTATCTTGTAAGCCATTAGATTCATGAGCTTTTGGTATTTCTTTAAAATCTAATACAGGCATTTCATACTCCTAAAAAAGCTAAGATAAGCAAGTTCTTTGAAAATTACTCATCTTGGCTGGATGGAAACATAGTCTAAATTTTAATTAAAACGATTAACGCGCACTCATATCTGGTACAGGGCGCAGCTCTTCACCGGTATATTCTGCACTTGGGCGAATAATGCGGTTATTGGCACGTTGCTCAAATACGTGAGCGGCCCAACCAGTCAAGCGTGAGCAGACAAAGATAGGGGTGAATAGTTTGGTTGGGATACCCATGAAGTGATAGGCAGAAGCATGGAAAAAGTCAGCATTACAGAACAGTTTTTTCTCACGCCACATCACTTCTTCACAGCGTACCGATACTGGGTATAGCACTTCATCACCTACGTCAGCCGCTAGCTTCTCAGCCCAGCCTTTAATCACCACGTTACGTGGATCTGATTCGCTATAGATGGCATGACCAAAGCCCATGATTTTGTCTTTACGTGCCAGCATTGCCATCATCTCTTTTTCGG
Organism: Psychrobacter sp. C 20.9; assembly: GCF_001921765.1. Classification (NCBI taxonomy): domain Bacteria; kingdom Pseudomonadati; phylum Pseudomonadota; class Gammaproteobacteria; order Moraxellales; family Moraxellaceae; genus Psychrobacter; species Psychrobacter sp. C 20.9. The sequence goes on from NZ_MRYC01000011.1 coordinate 91,266, forward strand.
CTTCGTCAGCTGAGCTAAAGCCTTCAATCATATCCATTGCCGCTTCATTCGCGCCGCCATGCAATGGACCACGTAGTGAACCGATTGCGCCAGTGATACAAGAATGAATGTCCGATAAAGTAGACGCACACACGCGCGCAGTAAAGGTCGAAGCGTTAAACTCATGCTCTGCATAGAGGATAAGCGAGACGTTCATGACTTTTTCGTGTAGCTCGTTTGGTTTTTCGCCTTTAAGCAGATGCAAGAAATGACCGCCAATCGTTGCGTCATCCGTATCGGTATCGATACGAACATTGTCATGGCTGAAGCGATACCAGTAGTTGATGATCGATGGGAAAGCGGCCAGCATACGATCGGTTTTATCGTTTTGCTCAGCGAAATCCGTTTCGGTCTCAAGGTTGCCCAGCATCGAGCAACCAGTGCGTAGTACATCCATTGGATGCGCGTCGCTTGGGATACGCTCAAGCACATCTTTTAACGCTTGTGGTAGGCCGCGCAGGTTTTTGAGTTTGCTTTGATAAGCATCAAGCTCACTTTGGGTCGGTAAGTTGCCATATAGCAGCAAATACGCCACTTCTTCAAAGATGCACTTATCCGCCAGCTCTGATACGTCATAGCCGCGATAGGTCAGACCAGAGCCCGATTTGCCAACGGTCGATAATGCCGTCTTACCAGCAACTTGTCCGCGAAGTCCTGCGCCTGAAAGTTCTTTCTGTGCTGCCATGTCTACATTCCTTTTGTGGGTAGCTTTTTATATTGTTAAGTGAAAATACTGCTTATTATGATTATTTATTATCTGCAAACAGCTTGTCTAAGGTTTGCTCAAACTCGTGATAGTTTAAGAAATCATAAAGCTCCATGCGCGTCTGCATGGTATCGACGACTTTTTCTTGCGTGCCGTCATCTAACAGATGTTGATAGACATTCAGTGCGGCCTTATTCATGGCGCGGAAAGCGGATAGTGGGTACAGCACCATATCGACGCCCACACCGTACAGCTGGTCAGTGGTATACAGATCGGTCTGACCAAACTCGGTCATATTGGCGAGGACGGGAATGTCGAGTACATCGGTAAATTTACGATACATCTCAATATCCGTCAGCGCTTCTGCAAAGATCATGTCTGCACCTGCTTCGGCAAAGGCAACGGCACGTTCAACAGCAGCGTCTAAGCCCTCGACTGATAACGCATCAGTACGAGCCATCACCACAAAATCAGAGTCCGTTTTCGCATCCAATGCCGCCTTTAGGCGATCAACCATTTCTGAGATACTGACGATTTCTTTGTTAGGACGGTGACCACAACGCTTTTGCGCGACTTGGTCTTCGATGTGCACCGCTGCCACGCCTGCCTTTTCCATTTTTCTGATGGTTTGAGCAATATTAAACGCACCGCCAAAGCCGGTATCAATATCGACAAGTAGCGGGGTATCGACTGCATCCGTAATACGGCGCGCGTCTTCTAGTACATTATCAAGGCTGGTCATGCCCAAGTCAGGCAAACCAAATGACGCGTTTGCCACACCGCCACCAGAGAGATACAGCGCTTGGTGACCGACTTGGGTCGCCATCATCGCGGTGTAGGCATTGATCGCGCCTGCAATTTGTAGTGGCTGGTTATTATCATTTTTTTGTTTAAGCGCACTGCGAAAGCGTGCACCTGCTGAGAGTGAGGTCATGTGAGTATCCTTTCATGAGCTTGTATGGATAGAAAATAATCTTATTGTTGTCACTGATTATACCCAATTATCCACGTCTGCAAAGGTTGGCTTATAGATCATTGTTTATTATTTTTAATAGTTAATTGTAGTTAATTTAATATTATTCATAAAACAAATAGCATTATGTATTTTTCAATACTTCGCTATGATAAGTATTCATATTACCCAAATATTCAAATATTAAGATGTTTTATAACTTACAATTAGTTACAATTACAATAGGCGTATTGCTCTACAAATTGTCCTTTTTCCACCAAAAAGCCCTAACAGCTAAGCTATTAGGGCTTCATTTATCATGAGCTTAAAAAAGACTAAGTTTAAGCAAATAAACCTGCCAAATTGGCCAAAAACAATAAGGCAAATCCTGCCAAGAATACCAAGCCTGCGATAGACAGAGCGTTCATACCTGCGGACAGTTTTTTATGTTTCTTAACCAATGAGTAGTTGAGCCAACCAAAGATAGGCGCAGAGACAAACGCAGATATCATGGCAAACTTAAGCATCGCGCCCAATTGTCCCGTAAAGAACGTAATAATCACAAGCCCGCCACCGATAGCGTATGTCGTCCAAAAAGCGATTTGCTTTTTATTGATTTCGCTTTCGCCTTTTAGCAGACGCCAGCACTCAGCATTGGCACGGCCGTAGCCGTCGGCACAAGTAATCGTGGTGCCAAACATACACATGAAAGCGACGAAGGCTACCAGCAATCGTGACCATTCACCGATAGTTGCCGTATACATATTGATTAACTGGTTGATATAAGCACCGCCGACCAACTCAATCTCTTGTCCTGAACCATACTGGACAAACACACCAAGCGATAAGAAAAACAAGGCTAGAAACGCTGAAACGGCATAACCGACATTAAAGTCGAGCAAGCCTTGCTTGTGCGTGGTGTGATCGGCTTTGACTTTGGCAGAGGTCCACATAGAAGTAATCGCGGCAAACTCAAGCGGTGCTGGCATCCAGCCCATGAGTGCGACGATGAAACCGAGTGTCGCTAGGTTCCAAGGAGACACAGCAATAAAATCTGCTGCCATAACCGTGGGCTTGCCAGCGGCAATCATGACTGCGGCAACGGTAGCTGCCGTCAAAGCAATCATAATCCATTTAGTCACGCCATCGAGCAATTTATAATGACCGGCTATCAAAAAGAACCAAGAGACGGCTACGATGAGCATAGACAGCACCATCGTCGATAACTCAAGAGAGGCGGGTAGCATAAAGCCTAAAATCACCGCTGCAATTAGCGAGACCGCACCCGTACTGATGACCGCTGATAAGATAGAGAGGATAAAATATACCCAAAGATACACCTTTGAGCGCTTGGCGTAGCCTGCAATCAAGCTCTCGCCCGTATCGTAAACATAATCAGTTGCAAAGCGAAAAAACGGATATTTAAATACGTTGGCTAAAACAATCATAATCGCCAACTGCCAGCCATATATAGCACCAGCCTGCGTCGATGAAATCAGATGCGAGCCACCGATTGCAGCGGTCGCCATCAAAATACCTGGGCCAAAGATACGCCAACTAAAGCCTTCTTGTTGCTCAGTAACGATATCGTCAGTGGTACTTGGGTTGTTGAGTGGTTGTGTGGACATGAATACCTCGAAATGGTTAAAACGGCAAATCATCACTTACCTGTGTCAGTTTGCCAGTGATCATTAGACAACCGCTTTATACGTGTTTATACGTGATTTTTTATAAAACGATTAATCTTGTATCGACTTTAGCACACCAATACGATTCAGGAGAATGATTATTCTATTTATTAACAGTGATAGTTATTACTATTTGTTTGCATTGCCATTCTTTTTGGTTAGCATATTAATCTGATAATATCAAGTATTAGTGCAGATTATTTTTTGGCGTTTCTTTATAACACAATATCCACGCAATATCTGGTCATTTAAGGACGTTACACAAATTTTTGTCGCCGGTAGGTGATGCCTCGTTCTTCATAGACCTGATAGATAGCATTCAATAACTCAGAGATACTTGGATGCACAAAATCTTTGAGAGTATGCAAATAAATAGGAGAGGTGACGTTTTCATGTACCAAACGCTGGTAGCTGATTTGTTCTGTACGTACCGTGGTTAAGCTGGCAGGTACAAGTGTGATACCTTCGCCCGCAGCGACTAAGCCTAGAGCTACTTGCAAGTCACTCACCGTGGTGGTCATAAAGGGTGAGATACCGTATTGTGCAAACAAATGTAGTAACGGCTCTGTAATCGGCTCACTGAGTGCAGATTTTTCATTGGTGACACGTCTGGTTTTTGTATTAGCTTCCTGCTTTGCGCTAACTGACTCTGATGTTGGCAGTGTGGTGGCAATCGGTAAATGCGTTTGATGGTACAAAATCAAGCGATTGTTCGCCAAATCTATTAATCGCTGCTCCTTTACATAGGCGAGAGGATGCGACTTTGGCAAGGCCACCACGTAGCGCTCATGACGCAGTAATATTTGTTGAATCCATGGATCTTGATGGGCAAAACGCCCAAACCCGATATCAATCTCACCAGATTTGAGTGCCTCCATTTGCTGATAAGAGCTGATATCTTTGAGGTTGACCTCTATATCAGGATTGGACAGCTTGAGCATGGCGATGATTTCAGGGAGTAACCCATATAATACTGATGGCACAAAGCCGATATTTAGCGCACTACTTGGCGCTGATAAGCGCTGGGTCATACTCGTGACGGTCTCGATTTCTGTCAGTATGGTGCTTATCTTATCGTAAAAAAATTCGCCCGCTTCAGTCAGATGTAACGGCCTGTGGTAACGATCGATAAGCACGACATTCATATCGGTCTCGAGCTGTTTCAGCAGGCGGCTCAAACTTGGCTGTGACAGTCCTGTCTTTGCTGCGGCTGCACTAAAGCTGCGTAAATTCGCGACAGCAATAAATGCATTGAGCTGTTTTAAATCCATGTTATTAAGCCTGTTATGGTATATGTTGTCTCTATACAAGCCGTTTTTGATAAGCTTCTACCTCATTACTTAACTTAAGACGAGCTGTGCAAATATTAGCGACCTAAAATAAATTGTGCTTGAAGATAGGGGTGTGAGCAACTATATTGGGGACTAGTGATGCTGTTACATTTTAGCAATAAAAATCACAATTTCATTTTATCAGTCATTTACTGTCAGTAGCATAAACTGGCTTGGTTTTATTTTATGAACGACGAAAAAAAAGACATCGGTACTGATTTTGACGAAGAGTTGTCTCAACTCGTTCATAAAAAATCGCGTAAGCGTGTCAAAAACAATATTTACGAACGTTTTATCAGTCGAGTCCAAAGCGCTGAAAATGATACCCAAAATGATAATGATGATTCAACATCCTTAAAAACGGCCAGTAAGTTACCTGCTTTTGAGCCTCTAAGCGTAGAAGAGTTGCAACTATTCGAAGATGAAAATAACGATAAAGAGCCAAGATTAGAGTTTGCCGACATCGTCACAACAAACGCTACTTTTGATTTTCCAGGTCAAAATGCATCGACACAAAACAAGGTGTCAGATACACGAATGGATAATTATGCTGGTGTTGAACATAACTTAAATAGTGATTTAAGTAAGAATAATGAAGAAAAAAAGCCATCTTCTGTCGTTCTCGATCAAGCGATGCCTTTATCTAACACAACGATCGATAACCCTTTAGATACTAAATCCAACCCATTGGAACCAGATCATAGGGATGCTATAAAACCACAAAAGACAGTGGTCAGTAGTAAAAAACCTCTCATTATTGGTATGATTTTTGGTTCACTACTCATTGCTATTGTCGTACTTACCCTTATTTTTACAGGATTTTTATCGACTTCTATTTCTGATACTACTGTTAGCAATGATAGTGGCTTAAATGGGACAGCGCCTGCGCCGACCACTAGCACGCCAGTGGTCGGCGCCGAACCTGTAGTGAATAGCGATGACGATCCATTACCTAATGACGCCAATACGGTCGAGGAGCCGTTAGTGTCAGCACAATCGATTAATGCAGACAATAGCGAGCAAAACGTGCCCGCAGCTGAAGTTGAGCCTATAGAACCCTCTCCAGCTCCAGAGAGTGATGCTGCCATTACCTATGAAGACTTTAGGCAAGAGTCACAAACCACGTTGTATCGTGAGACTAACGATTAGAATAGTTAGGTTTAGGCGCATTTTAATTACAGCAGAGGCATATAGTACCTTGTACCGTGCCACAGAAAAATAATGGGCGACGGTACATTTTTTTATCACCATCGTGCTGGCAAGCACACTGAAAATAACTATGACAGTAGCAATCTATCAGAATATTCTCGTTGGTTGGTCAGTCGTATCGTCTCTTACCCCGTATTACGTAAACCCGCTGCCAGCGCATTGATACTACGGATTAATGGATCTTCTACGTTGAGATCGCCATCTGTATGGTTATCTGCCGTATTGTCATCTTGCTGTCTGGCACGTTTTAACAGCTCGATTTGGATATAGTTGATAGGATCCAAATAAGCATCTCGCCACTGCAGTGAGGCAGCCAGATTTTGCTGGCTAGCTAGCAAATCCTCTTGATCTAGCAAAGAATTCAGGCCAGAGGAGGTTAGCTCATGCTCATCGAGTACTTCACTCATGATCTGCTCACGTAGCGCGTCATCTTCACACAGCTGACTATAAGCACGAGCGATACTCATCTCAGATTTGGTAAAAGCCATCTCAATATTACTGATAAAGACACTAAAAAATGGCCAGCGCGCATTCATCTCTTTCATCAAAATCTCGTTGTCTCTGACACTATGCAGAGCACTACCAACGCCATACCAAGCAGGTAGGGTAAAGCGTGCTAACGACCAGCCAAATACCCAAGGAATCGCTCGCAATGTGGTTTTACTTGGCAAGCCTTTTTTGCGATGGGCAGGACGTGAGCCAATGTTCAGTAAAGAGATTTCTTGTACTGGGGTCACTTGTGAGTAGAATTTATAAAACCCTTCCGTATGATCGGTCAGCTCTCGATAACGTTGTTCGCCTGCTTCTGCTAACCGTGCAAACAAGGCTTCATACTCTGGCAACTCAGTCGGTTGCACGACAAATCTTGTCGAGCAGGCTTTGAGTGTACCCGTGATTGCCATGGTCAGCTCAAACACGGCAGTATCCGTATTGGCATATTTGGCATAAAGCACTTCGCCTTGTTCGGTCACTTTAATCTGACCATGCAACGTGCCAGCCGGCTGTGCCGCAATGGCTTTGTGCGTTGAGCCGCCGCCGCGACTCACCGAACCGCCGCGACCGTGGAATAATCGTGTTTTTATACCATATTGCTCAGCAATACTATTAATGGTTTGCTGCGCACTATACAGCTGCCAAGCCGAGGTGATGATACCGCCATCTTTTGATGAGTCCGAATAACCTAGCATGATCTCTTGCGTATTATCTGTATTCTGTAGCAATCCGCGATATAGTGGATTGTCTAACACAGCAGGCAAGATTTTATCGATGTTTTTAAGATCTTCGATGGTTTCGAACAACGGTGCGACAGGTAGGTCAGCAGACAATTGACCGTCAGCATCAATCGTACATAAGCCTGCAAATCGCATTAACAGCAACACTTCTAGTAGCTGGCTGGCATTGTTCGTCATTGAGATAACATAGCTGCCAAAAGTCGCCTGTCCCACCAGTTTGCGTAAGGTGGCGACCGAATTCATCAGTGCCAATTGCTCACGCGTTTTGTCTGTTAAGTTATCGGTATAGATGAGCGGCGTACCCGGTTTTTCTAACAAGCGTGTGAGCCACTCTTGACGTTCGGTTTCGCTTAGCGTTTGATAATCAGGCAGGTTGGAGGCACTCGCAAAGATATCTGCAATCACTTCACCATGGTATGACGACTCTTGGCGGATATCGAGCGCTGCCAAATGAAAGCCGCAAGTTTTTACCAGGCGAATCACATCAAGCAATAATCCATCTGCATGCGCCTTGTCGTGAGTAGTGACACTTTGACGGATAATGCGTAGGTCTTCTAATAGATCTTCTGGATTGGCATAGGCGTCTTTTTCAGCCTCGATGTCAGTCCCTTTGCTTTGAATGCGGCGATTGGTGGCATTAACCTTGGTAAGTATTAAAGAAAGCAATCGACGATATGGCTCGTTGCCATAGTCATCGAGGTTATAGTCAAACACCCGCTGATCGAGCTCATCATAACTTTTGATCTTGGCATATACGTCGGGAGACACGGTGACAATAGTGTCACTATGAATGAGCTGTCGGCGCAGTTTTTTGAGTAGTACTTGATAGTGACGCAGTACGGTATCCGCATGCATTAAGACGGCAAGTTCTGTGGTCTCAAACGTCACAAAAGGATTGCCATCTCTATCACCGCCAATCCATGAACCGAAGCTCATAAAGGCAGGCAGTGGATAGTCGGTGAGCTCTGGATAGATATCGACAATGGCTTTTTTGATATTGCGATATACTTTGGGAATGGCATTGAACAAACTGGCATTAAAGTAATGCAGGCCGTTGTTAATCTCGTCATAGACCAATGGCTTGCGGGTGCGCACTTCATCTGACGACCATAATAAGTCAATCGTTTGCGCGGTTTGCTCTTTGGCTTGCTCGTAGGCGAAACTGTTTTCAGACACGTTGTTTAAGGCATCGCTATGTGTGAATAGGCTTTGTAAAATATTCATCGTGGTACGGCGCCGCGCTTCGGTAGGATGCGCCGTAAATACAGGCGTAAACTTTAGCTGATCAATCAGCTCTTGCATTTGAGCGGGCTCGATATTGCGCTCACGACATTCAAGTAAAGTACGACGAAACGATCCTTCCCAGCTTTGCTCCGATTGCATACGCAGCTCATGACGTTGCTCACGCAAGTAGTTCTCTTCGCTTAGATTGGCAAGGAAAAAATAGATAGAAAAGCCGCGTATGACATCCTTTAAAGTTTGATTGTCCAAAGACGCAATAAAGTCGATGAGCTGCTGCTTGTGCGCCTCATTAGGTTCACGGCGCTGTTGAATGAAACCTTTACGCAAGGTCTCAATGGTCTTTATTGTCTGCTCTCCAGATTGGCGAGAAATGGCATCGCCTAGCAATGAACCCAATAAGCTGGTGCGTTTACGTAGTACGTTATTATCTAAAGTCATCCTTAACCTTCTTATTAAATGAGTGAGTACAGTGTTAACGAGTATAATATTAGGGCTATCATAGACTTTTTATCTCTACAGATATCCCTACCGTTTTTTTACAATTTAACATGAATGGGTAGTTATGTTTGACGCTCAAAGCAATTTTTTATCAATTGATGTTCATCATATTATAGTGTATTTAACGCCCCGTCTATTTTTCAAACGATTCTTAGCGCGAGTTCACTTGGCTTACATCTTAGCGTAATCTCGCAGCTTATCTATATAATCCGCCCAATCTTGCATCATCTGTACCCTAGTATCGATTTCATCAAGTCTGTTGTAAGCCCCGCCGTGCGTGTCTTTTATCCTGTGACCCAGCTGTAATTCTGTGACGATGTCTGAGTAGCGTAACTCTGGCTGTTCCATAAGCAAGGTTTTGGCCGATGCTCGAAAGCCATGCGCGCATTGCACGTCTTTGTATCCAAGCCGGTGAAATATCTGTACCAGTGTGGCTTTGCTGATATAAGCATTGCTTGAACCGCGCATTGAGGCAAAGACATACTCTTTATGTCCTGTGATGGATTGAATGTTTCGTAATCGCGCAATCACCTGTGTGGCTAATGGAACAACCAAGTGCGATACCATGTCGTCGCGACCTTCGCCTTTGGTCGGGGAGAATGCCCATGTATCATTATCCCAGTCGATATCCTGCCAGCGCATAGAGCGCAAATCAATACTACGTACAAACACATAAGGCAGTAAATTCATGGCTTCTAATGTGAGCTTGCTTGCCCCTTTAAAATTGGACATATCATATAAAAGCGTCGCAAACTGATCCGGCTTGGTAATAGCTGGCAAGTGATTGCCTGAATTGGCAGGTGCCAACTCGCCACGAGTGTCAATCGCTACATTTTTATCGCATAATCCTCGTGCGACAGCGAATGAAAATACTTTTTCCGTATAAAGCCGCGTACTGGCGCCAACGAAGGTCGCTTGATTGTCGTTATGTTGGATTGCTTCACACACACTTAATATCATCTCACTGGTGATATCGTTCATTCTCAGATCACCAATATCACGGCACATGTATCCCAAGCACAAATCCCAAAATTTGAGTGTCGACTCACTAAACGCAGTTTTTTTTGATTTGCTTTGCTGACGACTGGATGTTTTGTGATCTCGCCATGCTTGTGCAATATCAGCGAACGTGGCGTTCTTTAAGTGAGCATACTTATTCACTTGCTCTTTTTGCTGTATGGCTTTGGGGTCAGAGCCGTTTGCGACTATGTTAAGTATGGTCTCTGCTTTGTACTTGACCTCATATAGACTGATGTCCTCAACCTTGCCGAGCATCATTCTGGGCCGCTTGCCATCGACATGTGGATGAGAGTAGCGCAGGTAGTATTCTTTTTTACCGTTTGGATAGACGCGTAGACTTAGACCCGCGATGCCTGAGACACTGACCGAGTAATCCTTATCTCGACATTCAAGTTTATTGATATCATTTATGTTGTCGACAGCCATGTTCTTATCCGTAATTTTTATGAGGTAAATGCGTGATGGTTTATGCAAATTCGATAACTTATGAAAATACCCTCCTGTAAAAAGCCAAAGAGTATTTGGTCACTGATATGGACACCGATATTTATGATGATAATATTACAGGCCTTTTATATAAAAGGATTTATGTGCTAATTATCCCCAAGGCTCACTTGGGGATAATTGTAGCATATTGGGGAAATAAGAAGCAGATCATACGCTTATTGGGTTAGTATCGTTTTTTGCTCATCATTTCGGCACATAATTAAAGGGATTGATAAGGCGAATCGTCCATTTGGTAAGCGATAGAGCAGATTTATTATAAAAAACACGGTCGCGTACGCGCACAGAATATAAAAATCAGGGTCATAGTACTGTTCTATGCAAATCTGGAAGGTACTGTTTTAAGGTTTAATATCAGTGCAGGCACGTAAAACGACTAAAAGCCAATTTTCTAGGTATTCATAGAAACAAAACTCAGCAAGTCTATTGGCAAATTTAAAATAGGGCAGATAAATGATGCATAATAAGATAAACTGCCTCGCGAACGCTAATGGCGTTCAGTATCTGTCAAAATGCGTGAGCAGCTACCATTTGGCGACCAGATCAACTGTGAAAGAAAACTTATAAAAGACTATTGATATAAGGCACATCGTTATGGAACAAAGAAGCAACTCTATGGCAAAAAGCCAAAACGCTATAGAACATAAACCTGTATTTATGCCCAAGGTCAACAGTGATAATCTGGTAAAAACAGATATGGTAAGAGTTGAGCGGCATGTAGGATTTGCGAGTAGACAAAAGAAAAAAACGATCAATGATTTGCATCAAGTCATTCGCAAAAAGTATGGGTTTAAACAAGTGCTAGAGCTGTCGAGTAAATCGGGCAATAAACTGAGTTTTCCACTGAGCCCATTTAGCTTAAAGATCACTGATGAGCATGACGGTAATCAATATAGTGTCGAAAATGCTTTTCAATCTAGTATGGTTTTTGAAGATGGTGGCCCTTACATTGATTTGCTGACAGCACCGCCAAGACAAGCCAGAAAGGACGAGCGATTAATGACATCAGGAGAGCTCACTGGTTACAATTATTTTGGTATGGAATGGGGCGTAGAGCCATTGACGACGTTTTATGATTGGCTATATGTGAACGCGCTAAAGCAAAACCCTCACTTACATGAAGAAGTGATGCAATACCAAGCCTTTACTGATATTACTTTTAATCCTGCAAAGTCTATTCATAATGCAGCTTACGCACTGGCTCTATTTGTGTCCCTAAACAAACGTGAGCTGCTCGGCAATATTGAAGATCCAATGACATTTTATGACTTATGCAATGAGTTCAAAGTCAGCAATACTGAGCATCTGTTGGAGGAAGGCTGGGTTTAAGAGATAGGCTAGCGCTCGATTGGTTGTAAACAGTTTGAAATAAAGGTTTGGTTGCAGAGAGTAGGGCTAATCTAGATCTGAATCATTCCGAAAAATGTCATTTTCGAAACTGAGACTACCGAAGATTACTCGGTAGTTCATTAGTAGTGACAGCGATTACTTATTAGGTACTTAGAAAGCAGCTGTCGCAAAATTTGCGACAGCTCAAATGATAGGAAAGTTTCAATTTATTTGGTTTTTATGTGCTAGATATATAAAGAGCTGGAAACTCCCTCCTATAATGTATGCTTAGCTAATTACTCGCTACCGCTTCTATGGAATTATTTATTTCTAATCAGTTAAGTAATGAACTACCCACTTCAAGCCTAAAACAAATTTTCCTTAGAAAACACAACAAGTTACATTTATTGGTCTAAGTATCAAAGAGACTCGATCATTAATACTCTCTAAAAAACGAGTAAGTATGAGATTTTCGCTAAGGTAGCCATTCATTACTTATTTTAATGACTTTGAGTTGCAACATTAAGATTTTAGTTTAAAAGGTTTTGAGAAGTGTAGGCTTAAAAAGCCAACTATAGATCATATAATAGCAATCTCGTAACGGCTATAAGCTACTAATATCTCAATTGCTGCTGTATTCCACAGTCCAGCCGCAGTACCCTTTGCCTCATCCTCATCCTCATCCTCATCCTCATCCTCATCCTCATCCTCATTCTCATTCTTAAAGATAGCGCCACCGCCGATAAAGCCCATCCCAGTAATAATGCCGTACATAATCCTAGCCTCAGCATCAGAGCCATGGTAAATATCCCTACCAACCAGCATAAAAGCACATGAAACAATCGTCACCAATGGAGATGTTCTAAGTCCAGCACCATTGTCTTCAAGTTCACGATTGAGTGCAATTGGTAGCGACAGCAAAAAATCAATACTTAATTGAATTACATGGTAGAAAAAATTTTTAAGCTAATATCAAATTCAAACATAATTTTCGTCTGTTAATATGGGTAATGAGTAAGCAAAATATATATTTTAAGAAGTTTGATTAAATGTAAATTAAGAATAATAGTGCTATTTGGAGTAAAACTTAATTTATTCACATTGATTAAATATAAGAATTAATTTTGTTAGAGTATTAATGATATTATATAAACAAAAACACTCTTTATACAGAAAGTATTGGATAAAATGTATTATATTATTTTTATCAGTCAGTATTAATTATGGCTGATACAAAGTCTCTCACAAAAGGATAATTGTAATGGGTAATCCAAATACTAACGAGCAAAGTATGGACACGCAATATAAAAACAACCAAAGAATGGACGATACTAATATGGATAACACTAATATGAATGACACTAATATGAACAGTCAAACCTTAAAAGGCAACTGGAATCAAATGAAAGGGGCCGTCAAACAAAAATGGGCAGACTTGACAGACGACGATATGATGCATATTGAAGGTGATCGTGATAAATTGGTTGGACGTGTACAAGAGCGTTATGGCCATTCAAGAGAAGACGCTGAGCGTGACGTAGATGAGTGGCGTCGCGAAAATCAGTACTAAGGTCAGTTTTTTGACAGAGTTTTCTTATTTGTACATAGATAATGTATGGATAGAAGAACAAAATGATAAAAGACCGCATTGAAATAGGATGCGGTCTTTTTCTCTTTAAAGGGTTGATAGTAAGATGACAGATTAAGACACATACAGTATTTGGTTCTTTATTTTTTAAGGAGATATCATGTCTGACAGTTGCGCTAAGGTACTGGCTGATAAGAATTTAACGATCGTTTTTATTGAAAGTGCAACCGCTGGCTACCTTGCCCATCGTTTTTCTGTCAGTCCTTATTCAGGCGATGTACTGATGGGAGGATTGGTATGTTATGACGCGGTGATTAAGAAGAATGTGTTAAACATATCGAGTCAGCTGATTGACAAATATACGCCCGAATCCTTGGAAGTGACCCAAGAGCTCGTCAAACAGTCTCCAGAAAAGTTCGAGGCAGATTTACACGTGGCATGTACTGGGCTATTAAAGCCTGGAGGCTCTGAAACTGAAGAGAAGCCAGTTGGGACGTTTTTTTATTGCATTGGCTATAAGGATGAGGTGTATAGTTTTCGCAGCTTGTGTAATGGGCCATCCCAGCAAAAATTACGGAGTATCTATAGTCTGGTTTGTAAAGGTATTATCGATGTAGTGAGCAAGCATTGACGATTAGTTCACAATCTTATTATTAAGGGCTTTTGCCCAGCCCACAGTATTATGATGACAACGTTCGCAGATTTTGTTTAGATCTGAGATATATTCGACTTGACCGCAATGCATACAAGCATAGGGATGCCCCTGTTTTATAAATTGGGCTGGCTGAAACTCTTTAGGGAAAATGGGTAAGCCGTATTGAGTCTCATCATCTGGAAACAATAATACGCTAAATTCCCCGTCGGTTTCTAATAGTCCCATATGTACTTGACCTAAATGACGTACGCCTTGTTTACGCATTTCAGTAAAAAACTCATCATGAGACATCCTGCCTTTTTCGATATCTTCTAACACAAGCAATCCGTTTTCGACAATGTAAGTAGGCTTGCCCTCTAGTAATAGCTCAAATGCTTTATGTTTGGAGGCAAACCAAGTACATAGTCTATAAAGTAAAAGCACGATACTCATGATAAGTGCGGCTTGGATCAGCGGTAAGTCTTCAGTGAACATAGGGTCACCAGCGATAGAGCCGAGTGATAAGATAATAGTTAGCTCAAAAATAGTCAGTTGCCGAACACCGCGCTTACCCGTCAACCGCAGTAATAAAATCACCAGACCGAACATGATAACAGTACGTATGACTATTTCTGCGGCAAAGGACCATGTCGTATCGTAAATAAAGATACGGGAGTTTCCCAAACTCTGTGTAACTGCTTATAATCCACTAACAGGAGAATAAGCAATGACTACTCAATCTGACCTTAA